>JADDKG010000036.1 GCA_020253895.1 Rubrobacter sp. | reverse complement strand
CTCGAGGCTCTCCGGCCTCCCCTCGTCGGACATCGTAAAACCTCCCCCGCCACCCAATCGGTGGCCGTAGCTCTCCCCTCAGCCCCCGTCTTTCACCGGGAAGCCCAGGTGCGCGTAGGCATGCCGGGTGGCCACCCGGCCCCGGCTGGTCCGCTGGATGAGGCCGCTCTGCAGCAGGTAGGGCTCGTAGACGTCCTCGACGGTGTCCCGGGCCTCCCCGAGCGCCACGGACAGCGTACCGACCCCCACCGGCCCGCCGTCGAACTTCTCGATGATGAGGCTGAGGTACTCCCGGTCGGTCCGGTCGAGCCCGAGATGGTCCACCCCCTGCATCTCCAGCGCGGCGTTCGCCGTCTCCTCGTCTATGACCCCGTCCCCGACCACCTGGGCGTAGTCCCTGACCCGCTTCAGGAGCCGGTTGGCCACCCGCGGGGTGCCGCGGCTGCGCCGGGCGAGCTGCCGGGCCCCGCCCGCCGTGATCTCCACCCCGAGGATCCTGGCATTGCGCACCACGATCTTCTCGAGCTCGTGCGGCTCGTAGTAGTCCAGCCGGGCCGAGAAACCGAACCGGTCCAGCAGGGGCTTGGTCATGAGCCCCGTGCGGGTGGTGGCCCCCACCAGGGTGAAGCGCGGCAGGTCCATCCGGATGGTGCGCGCCGAGGGCCCCTGCCCCAGCACGATGTCTATGGCGAAGTCCTCCATCGCCGGGTAGAGGACCTCCTCGATCTGCCGGTTGAGCCGGTGGATCTCGTCTATAAACAGGAAGTCGCCCTCCTCCAGCGAGGTGAGGATCGCCGCCATGTCTCCGGCCCGCTCCAGGCTGGGGCCGCTGGTGGGGTGCAGCTGCACCCCCATCTCGGCGGCAAGTATCCGGCACAGGCTGGTCTTCCCCAGCCCGGGAGGCCCGGCGAGGAGCATGTGGTCGAGCGGCTCCCCGCGCTGCTTGGCGGCCTCCACGAAGATCCTGAGGTTCTCCTTGAGCCGCTCCTGCCCGACGAACTCGTCCAGCGTCCGGGGTCGCAGCGTGGGCTCGTCGTCCTCCTCGAAGGCCGCCGGGTCGAGCGGACGCTCCTCGGGCGGCCCGGCGGCCCCGGTTATGTCCTCTCGCGCCCCGTGGCGCACCATGAAGTCGTCCATCTCCTCCATCTAGCGCCTGCCCCCTATCCTTCTGAGCGCGGCCTTGATGTACTGCTCGACGGTTTCCTGCGGCGGGACGTCCCGGAGGGCCTGCTCGGCCTCCTCCAGAGAGTAACCCAGCCCGGTCAGGGCCTCGCGGGCCTCCATGAAGGGTCCCCCTCCGTCCCCGCCGGAGATGCCGCCCTCCCGTCCGCCCCCGGCCGCCACAAGCTCGCGCCCCTTGAGCTCCAGCACCACCCGCTCGGCGGTCTTCCGGCCCAGCCCGGGGACCGCGGCGAACCTTTGCACGTCGCCCCGGGCCACCGCCTCGACCATCTGCCCCGGGGTCATGGCCGAGAGAACGGCGAGCGCCAGCCTGGGCCCGACCTTGCTGACGGAGACGAGGGCGTCGAAGGCCTCCCGCTCCTCCCGGGTTGCGAACCCGAAGAGGAGCATGGCGTCCTCGCGCACCACCATCCGGGTGTGGACCACGCACTCCTCCCCCACCGCCGGCAGCGCCCTGAGCGTGGAGAGCGGGGCGGCGGCCCGGTACCCGACGCCCCCGCACTCCACCACGACGCCCTCGGGATCCTTCTCTACCAGTTGTCCGCGAAGCCTGTCTATCATGCCCCAATTATCCTGCATGGATCGCGGTTTACCCACCCCCCTTGACCCCGGACATGCGGTGGGAGAAGGCGTGGCAGATGGCGACGGCGAGCCCGTCGGCCGCGTCGTCGGGCCTGGGGATGGCCCGCAGGCCGAGCAGGGCCCGCACCATCTCCTGTACCTGCCGCTTGTCCGCCCGGCCGTAGGAGGTGATGGCCTGCTTTACCTGCAGCGGCGTGTACCCGAAGACCTCCACCCCGGCCCGGTAGGCGGCGAGCAGCGCCACGCCTCGCGCCTGCCCCACGGTGATGGCAGTCGTGACGTTGGTGTTGAAGAAGAGCTCCTCGACCGCCACCGCCGAGGGCCGGTAGCCCCGGATGAGCTCGGTGACCCCGCGGAAGAGCCGGTCGAGCCTGCGGGGCATCTCCCAGTCGGAGGGGGTGGTTATCGCCCCGTGCTGCACGTAGCGCAGCCGGCTCCCCTCCTGCCGGATGACCCCCCACCCCATGATGGCGGTGCCGGGGTCTATCCCGAGTATGACCTGTTTTCTCTCGGTGGCGAGCATCTCCTCATTCTAAGGTTACCGCCTGCCCCCGAGGGCTGCACCGCCCGCTATATGTGGCCCGTCCGGAGCAACGGAAGCACAAGCCAGAAGATGAGCTTTCCTCACCGCCGGGAGCACCGGCGGTAGACGCCGCGCTCGGTGACCACGAGGTCCACGAACACGTCGTGGGGCTCCATCGGAACCCGCTCCACGATCTGCGCCTCGAAGGCCGCCCCCACCAGCGGCGGCAGCCTCCCGGCCCCGCCGAGCAGCCGGTCGTAGTAGCCGGCCCCGTGCCCGAGGCGGCCGCCGCAGCGGTCGAAGGCCACCCCGGGCACCAGGACGAACCCTACCTCCTCCAGCCCGACCCTCCGGGCGCGCGCGGGGTCCGGCTCGGGTATCCCCCAGACGCCGGGCACCAGCTCCACCCCGGGGTCCCTCACCTCGTAGAGCTCCAACCTCCTCCCCTCCCGGTCCACCCGGGGCAGCACGAGCCGCCTCCCGCTGCCCAGCACCTCCCGTATGAAGCCCCCCGTGTCCAGCTCGCTCCCGACCCCCGCATAAGCCAGGACGGTCCCCGCCACCCGGTACTCCTCCAGCCTGAGCACCCGGTCCAGGATCTCCTCCCCCAGCCTCCGCCGCAGCGGCCCACCGAGCGCCTCCCTGCGGCGCAGCGCCTCAGCCCGGATCCCCGCCTTTACCACACCTTCGCCCAAAAGCCACCTCCGGTATGGATACTGTACCGTCCAGACGGTATAGTAGCAGCGTGGAGGGATCCGCCGAGACCCGGAGGAGGCTTTTGCTGGCGGCCGAACGGCTGGCCGGACGGGAGGGTGTGGCCCGGCTCACGCTGGATGCGGTTGCGGCGGAGGCCGGGGTGAGCAAGGGTGGGCTTCTGTACCACTTCTCCGGCAAGGAGGAGCTAGTCGGGGCGATGGTGATGCGTTGGATCCGGGACTTCGAGCGTGACGTAGAGGGGAGGCTCGCGCGGGAGGAGGGCTCTGGTGCCGGGCGCTGGGTCCGGGCGTACATCGGGGCCACCTTCGAGCCGGAGGCCGGTGTTCAGGCCGCCGGGGAGCCGGTGGGCATACTGGCAGCGGCGGCCACCAACCGGGAGCTTCTCGGGGAGATCAGGAGGTGCTACCGGGAGTGGCAGGAGAGGCTGGAGGAGGACGGTCTGGACCCGGCGGTGGCGACCCTTCTCAGGCTCGCCGCCGACGGGCTGTGGTTCTCGGAGCTCTTCGGGCTCGCGCCGCCCGGAGGGACCCTTCGAGCAGAGGTCTACCGCAGGATGCTCGAGCTCGCCTCGGGAGGCTCCGGGGGGCAGGGCGCATGAGCTGGCTGCTCCTGTTCGGCGCTATCGCCGCCGAGGTGGCCGGAACGTTCAGCCTCAAGCTCTCCGAGGGGATGAGCCGCCCCGGACCCTCGCTCATGGTCCTGGCCTTCTACGGGCTGAGCTTCTACCTGCTCTCCCTCGTGCTCCGGAAGATGGACGTGGGGGTGGCCTACCCCGTGTGGTCCGGGCTCGGTACCGCGCT
>JADDKG010000359.1 GCA_020253895.1 Rubrobacter sp. | reverse complement strand
GGTCGCCTCCGCAAGGGTGCGGTCCAGAAACTCCTCGAACCGGGAGACCCCCCACACCTCCGCCCAGGTCGGCTCGTTGGCCGGACGCCGCTCATCCCCGAAAACGTCCTCGAACTCGGGGTCGTCGAGAAGCACCCAGACACCCGGGTCGTTGGAGCGCTGGAAGTAGTCCCCAGGACGCCGCGGACGGCCCGTCTCCTGCAGCATCTGGAAGTGCTCCTCGGGACGCCCGGCGATGCCGGTCCCCCGCAGTCCCTCGCACAAAAGCGTGCTCCCGCTGCGCGGCGTCGCGCAGATCATGTACGACAGCCCCGGCCGGATCTCAGGCCTTCCGTCAACCCTCCCCTCCATCATCACCTCCACAGAGAACCGATTGTCTAGTTTATCTGTTTTTTCAGTGTACAAAATTATGAAGTGCCGTCCAAGCCCCGCACAGCCGGAGAGGCCGCTTGACACAGAGCTGCGGCGGGTATACAGTGGCCGGAGATAATTAACTAAATAGGTATACAAAATAGATTTATGTGACGGTTTCTGGCCAGTGGAGGGAACGTACAGGTGGGCATGAAGCTGGAGAAGGTACGGGGAGCGAGCCCGGCCTCCGGCGGCATCCTGAAGCCGCTGCCGGGGGATCTCTTCGTGGATCACAGGACTTCGGGATCTCCGGAGCCCGGGGACCCGACGCAGGACGCGGCTCTCAACGCGGAGATGCGCTGGGAGGCGATGGCCAAGGAGGGCTACCTCACCCCGACAAGGCTCTTCTTCGTCCGCAACCACTCCCCTACCCCGCGCTTGGATCCCCTCCGGTGGCGCCTGCGGGTCGAGGGGCCGGGGGTACGGCGTGCCCTGGAGCTGGGGTACGAGGATCTCTTGCGGATGAGCGGCGTCTCCCTGGTGCGGGCGCTGGAGTGCGCCGGGAACGGGAGGGCGTTCTTTGCGGAGGAGCACGGGCGCAGGGCGCCGGGTACCCAGTGGAGGCTCGGGGCCATAGGGGTGGCAGAGTGGACCGGGGTGCCGCTGCGGGACGTGCTCTTCAGGGCCGGGCTGCGCCGGGAGGCC
This sequence comes from Rubrobacter sp., assembly GCA_020253895.1. Lineage (GTDB taxonomy): Bacteria > Actinomycetota > Rubrobacteria > Rubrobacterales > Rubrobacteraceae > Rubrobacter_B. Next base: position 4,705 of record JADDKG010000359.1, on the reverse strand, counting down.
AGGGAGGTCATGCTGGAGGGGCTCGACGCCTGCCGGATGCGCAGGCCGCTGCCGCTGGAGAAGGCCCTCGAGGAGGACACCCTGCTCGCCTACGGGATGAACGGCGAGCCCCTTCCTCCCGACCACGGCTACCCTCTGCGCGCCGTGGTCCCGGGCTGGGCGGCGGTGGCCAGCGTCAAGTGGATCGGCAGGATCTACGTCTCCGACACCCCGCTGCTCTCCCCCTGGAACACCGCCCGCTACGTACTGACCGGCGGTCCCTTCGGGAAGAGCAGGCTGCCCGTAAGCCGCCAGGTCCCTAAGAGCGCCCTGGAGCTCCCTTGGCCCGCCCATCTGCAGCCCGGGAAGCACAGGATCTCCGGGCGGTCCTGGTCCCCGGCGGGAGCCATCCGGCAGGTAAAGTACAGCCTCGACGGAAGGAGCTGGCGTCCTGCGGAGCTCTTCGGCCCCAACCTGCCCCAGGCGTGGACCAGGTGGCGCTTTACCTGGGATGCCAGGCCAGGGAGGTACGCCATACGCGTCCGCGCCACCGACACCGCTGGAAACACCCAGCCCGACGAGGCACCCTGGAACGAGCTCGGCTACCTCTACGGCGCCACGGTCGGGCACCCGGTGCTGGTGACGCCATAAACCAATCCCGATATAGTTTGTCGGAATTCGCCACGATGCCTTAAAATGGGCCTGAAAGGTGACACGGAAGAGAGAGGAGAGACTGACGGGTATGGTTGAGCGGGAGATAGCGGAGAAGGGCTACGCCCACCCGGAGAAGCTTGTCACCACCCGGTGGGTTGAAGAGCACCTTGAGGACACACAGAACATCCGGATCGTAGAGAGCGATGAGGATGTTCTTCTGTATGAGGTTGGCCACATCCCAAACGCGGTCAAGATAGACTGGGTTGAGGAGCTTAACGACCCGCTTGTGCGCGACTACATCTCTGCGGAGCGCTTTGCCCAGCTGATGAGCGAGAAGGGCATAAGCCCTGATACAAAGGTCATCTTCTACGGGGACAAGAACAACTGGTGGGCCACTTATGCGCTTTGGGTCTTTGAGCTCTTTGGGCACACCAACACCGCGATAATGGATGGGGGCAGGCAGAAGTGGGAGGCTGAGGGGCGTCCCATGACAAAGGAGGTGCCTTCCTTTCCCAAAACCGACTATCCGATACCAAGGAGGGATGACACCAAGATAAGGGCCTTCAAGGCTGAGGTTGAGGGGCTGCTTGAGAGGGTTGGAAGGGGGGTTTCGCTTATAGATGTGCGCTCTCCTGGGGAGTACAAGGGGGAGCTTTTGCACATGCCTGACTACCCGCAGGAGGGGGCTTTAAGGGGAGGGCACATCCCTGGGGCTGCCAACGTGCCGTGGGCGCGGGCGGTGAGGGAGGATGGGACCTTCAAGAGCGCTTCTGAGCTCAAGGAGATCTATGAGGGGGAGGCTGGGCTCTCCTCTTCTTCTTCTGGGGATGAGCAGGTCATAGCCTACTGCCGGATAGGGGAGCGCTCCTCTCACACGTGGTTTGTTTTGAAGTATCTGCTTGGCTATGAGAACGTCAAGAACTACGACGGGTCCTGGACTGAGTGGGGCAATGCTGTGAGGGCCCCCATAGAGAGGTAGCGGGCCTTGGACCGCCAGCGCCGCGTGGCCCGGCTGGTGGAGCATGCCCGGAGTCCCCGGCACCGGGGTGTGATCCGGGACGCCGACGTGAGCATGCCCGGGGGGAGCCCGGAGTGCGGCGGCTCCGTCGTCGTCTACCTCAAGGGAGATGGCAACGGCGGTATAGCCGGGCTCTCCTTCACCGGGGAGGGCGACACCATAAGCCAGGGTGCGACCGACCTCGCCATAGAGAAGATCCTCGGCGAGCGGATGACCCTCCAGGAGGTCCTCGACTTCGGCTACGACGGGTTTCTCGAAGAGGTCGGTCGGGACGTGGTGGGAAGCCGCACCCGCAACGCCACCCTGGGTCTCTCCACCATCAAGAACGCCGCAAGGCGCTACCTGCGGGAGCGGGGCGGGGCGGTCCGCAGGGCGGGGTAACCCTGCAGCAGGGCTGCTTTCCGGGCATCGGCCCCGGCGTGTAAACTGCTTGGGCTGTGGAAACCTCTGGAGGACACCTTTGGGGCGGCCGGTTCGGCTCCGGCCCGGCCGAGGCCTTCGAGCGCCTCAACGCCTCCATCCCGTTTGACATCCGGCTGGCCCCCTACGACATCCGGGGGTCCATGGCCCACGCGAAGATGCTCGGGGAGCGGGGGATAATCTCCCCGGAGGAGGCAAAGACGCTCGTGCGCGGCCTCGAGGCGGTGCTCAGGGAGGTGGAGGCCGGAGAGTTCTCCTGGAGCCTCGCGGACGAGGACGTGCACACCGCCGTCGAGCGGCGGCTCAGGGAACTCGTCGGCGACGTGGCCCTCAAGCTCCACACCGGCCGCAGCCGCAACGACCAGGTGGCGCTCGACCTCCACCTCTTCTGCCGGGACGCGACGGACCGGATAAAGAGCGGCCTGCTGGAGACGATGGCCGCCCTGGTAGAGGTGGCCGAGCGGCACCGGGACCTCGTGCTCCCCGGCTACACGCACCTCCAGCGGGCGCAGCCCCTCCTGCTCGCACACCACCTGCTCGCCCACTTCTGGGCCTTCGCGCGCGACCTGCAGCGCCTGGGGGCGGCGAGGGCGGCGGCCAACGTCTCGCCCCTCGGGGCGGCGGCGCTGGGGGGGACGCCGCATCCCGTGGACCCCGCGCTCACCGCGGAGGAGCTCGGGATGGAGCCGTTCGTCAACTCGCTGGACGCCGTCTCCGAGCGGGACTTTGCCCTGGATCTACTCTACGCCTGCGCGGTGCTCGGGGTGCACCTCAGCCGGCTCGGGGAGGAGTGGGTGCTCTGGACCTCGCAGGAGTTCGGCTTCGCCGAGCTCGACGACGCCTACTCCTCGGGCTCCTCCATCATGCCGCAGAAAAAGAACCCCGACGCCTACGAGCTCATGCGGGGCAGGGCGGGGCGGCTCATCGGGGACCTGAACGCCCTCATGATCGCGCTAAAGGGCCTCCCGCTCGGCTACTCCAAGGACCTGCAGGAGGACAAGGAGCCCCTCTTCGACGCCGTGGACGGGATCCTCGCGGTGCTCGCCGTGCTGCCGGGGATGCTCAGGACCGCCCGGTTTTGCGCCGGGAGGATGGAGGAGGCCGCCGGGGGGTTCGCGCTCGCCACCGAGCTCGCGGACTTTCTGGCGGCACGGGGGGTCCCCTTCCGGGAGGCCCACCGGGTGGTGGGCAGGCTCGTGAGGCGCTGCGAGGAGCTCGGGATCTCGCTGGAGGAGATGCCGCGCGCCGAGCTTGCGGCGGCGCACCCGGCCCTCGGCGAGCTTCCCGGGGGGCTTCTCACCCCGCGGGGGAGCGTGGCCAACAAGAGGAGCCCGGGCTCCACCTCGCCCGCCTCCGTGGAGGAGCAGCTCAGGAGGGCCCGGGAGGTGCTCGCCGGCGCCCGCCGCTAGAATGAGCCTTCTCCGTACAGGTTCCGTCGAGAACAGGGGGTAACGGGAGCCGTGCGCATAGTCCAGATGTCCGACATCCACGTGGGCTCCGGGCTCTTCCGGCCGGAGCTTCTGGAGGCGGCGGTCCGGGAGGCCAACGAGCTTCGGCCGGACCTCGTGGCCGTCGCCGGGGACCTCACCATGGAGGGCTACCGGTGGGAGTTCGAGGAGGCAAAGCGCTACCTCGACCGCCTGGAGTGCCCCCACGTGGTGGTGGTCATGGGCAACCACGACGCCAAGAGCGTGGGCTACCGGCACTTCGAGGACATCTTCGGCAGCCGGGCCCGCTCGCTGGTCATCCCCTCCCCCCAGGGCGAGGCCAAGTTGGTGGCCATAGACTCCACCAAGCCCGACCTGGACGAGGGGGAGGTGGGGCGGGAGTACTACGCCTGGATCGACTCCGAGTTCAGGGGCTGGGAGCGGGGGCCGAAGATACTCATGATCCACCACCACATCCTTGCCGTCCCCGGCACCGGGCGGGACGTAAACATCCTGCGTGACGCGGGGGACGTCATGGCGATGCTGCGCGAGCTGAGGGTGGACATGGTCCTCGCCGGCCACCGGCACGTGCCCTACGTCTGGAGCATCTCCGGCGTCCGGGTCATCCACTCCGGCACCGTCTCCAGCCTCCGGGTGCGCGGGACCATGCCCCCCTCCTACAACCTCATCGAGCTGGACCCCGAGACCGTCAGGATCACCCTCATCGAGCCGGGGAAGGGGGAGGAAGGGCAGACCCCGCTCGCCAGCTTCTCCCGCAAGCCGGTGACCACCAGCCGGTTCTACGTGGAGATGGAGCGGTTCGTCCGCTACGAGGAGATGCCCTTCTAGCCGGGGAGGAGCTCTGTCCCCTCCGGCTGGCCGGTCTTCTCGAAGGCCTGGCGGAGCAGGTCGCGCCCCTCCTCCAGCTCCTCCTCCGAGCGGGCCTTCTCCTCTATGGTGCGGATGGACTCCTCGATCCCGGCCTCGTCGAAGACTATCCCCGGCAGGGCGATGATGACCTCCCGGATCTGGCGGTAGATAAAGTCCGGCTCCCCGGCGTAGACCCAGGCCCGGCGGCTGTTGACCCAGGCCCAGCCCTTCATCCGGAGGGTGTTCTCTATGTCCTCGTCCTCGAGGCCGTAGAGCTCGATGCGCGCCCTGTGGGGGGTGATGAGCTCGGGCCTTATCCTGACCTTCGCCGCCACGG
>JADDKG010000358.1 GCA_020253895.1 Rubrobacter sp. | reverse complement strand
GAGAGGATCCTGGGCCCCCTCAGGCGGCTCATGGAGGGGAGGACCACCATCCTGATCTCGCACAACCTGCTGGCGGTGCGCGACGCCACCCGCATCGTGGTGCTGGAGGACGGCAGGGTCGTCGAGAGCGGCACCCATGCGGAGCTCCTGGAGCGGGGCGGCCTCTACGCCCGGCTGTACCGGCGGCACCGGCCGGGGCGGGAGGCGGTGTGAGCGCCGTCGCGGAGGGGCCTCCCCCGCTCCCGCGGGGGAGCGAGGCGGTCCCCGGCCACCGTGTGATCTCCCACCTGCACCGCAGCAACCACTACGACGTCTACGACGTCTTCAGCGAGGAGCGGGCCTGCCGCTGCGTCGCCAAGCTGCCCATTCCCGGGGAGGGGGAGAAGCGGGCCACCCGGCGTCTGCTGCGGGAGGGAGCCCTCCTGCGCCGCCTGGCCCACCCCCACATCGTCCGGGCCTACGAGGTGATCCGGGAGCCGCGCCCGGCGGTTATCCTGGAGACGCTCACCGGCGAGACCCTCTCCTACATCATAGACACCGCACCCCGCCGCCTGCCGCTGCGGGAGGTGGCCTGCCTCGGCATCCACCTGTGCTCCGCCATCCACTACCTGCACCGGCACGGCATACTGCACCTGGACCTCAAGCCCTCCAACATCGTCTCCGAGCGGGGGTTCGCCAAGATCCTCGACCTCAGCATCGCCCGGCCGCCCGGCAGGGCCCGCCGCGGGGCGGGGACCCTCCAGTACATGGCCCCGGAGCAGGTCCACGGAGGGGGCCTGCTGAGCCCGGCGACCGACGTGTGGGGAATAGGAGCGGTGCTCTTCGAGGCGCTCACCGGGGAGATGCCCTTTAACCGGGACGTGGAAGGCGAGGAGGAGCCTGAGACCTACGAGCAACTCGAACGCCGGGCCGAGCCCATCCGCTCCCACCGGCGGGTCCCCGCGGCTCTGGCCCGGCTGGTGGAGCGCTGCCTCGAACCAGATCCCGCCGGACGGCCCGCCGTGCTGGAGCTGATGCGGGGCCTCGAGCCCTTCGCCGGCTGAGGCGCCACGCGGGTGGCCGGCCGCCAAGTCTGTCATGGCGGCGACGGACGGAGGGTGAAGGCGACGGCCCGTACCCGCTCCTCGTCCCGGCCGGCGGGACGGCTCCGGCGTTGCCTGATGGCCGGGCGGCAGCTTCAAAGCGGTGCTTCTTCTTTGCACGATGTCCTCCCAGGGGAAACCCCTGCCCGGTGTCAAGCGCGGCGATAGCGGCCAGAACCGCTGTTCCCGCCGCAGGGGGACATCCGACGCACTGTCGGCGGCAGAGGGGTCTCCGGGCACAAGAAACATGCATCGAGGCGTTATTGGAGGATTCTAACCTTCCCTTAATGCTGCTCTAACCGCGCAGTAGTAGAGATTTACATGACGCGGAGGCACAGGAAAGACAGCAACCGCACGGACAAAGGAGGATCATGCACAGGAGAATCTTGCTTCTCGCCGCGATAACGGTATTGACCCTGGCGCTCTGGGCACAGACGGCCGTCGCCCAGGAAGACGATCTCGACGACGAAGGAGCTGCCGCTCCCGCCCAGCAGGGAGCACCGCTTCCCGACACCGGTGGACCAGCCGTCCTTCCTGCGTTAGGCGCCGCTCTTGTAGGTTTGGGGACCGCAGGAGCGCTGCTGGTGCGTAAGAGGAGAGGCCGCTAGACGAAGCTGCGACGTCCACCTCCTGTGCCCTCCGCGTTTTTGGGAGGAGACATAGCTCCGTGAAGGGCAGGATTAAAAGACTACAGGAACACACCGCCAGAAAGCGATTGGAGGGTCTTGCACGGAGTGCACTGAGGGAATACGGGCTCCCTCGCGGCCTGCGACCCGTGCTCCTCAGGGTCGCCGCCGGCAAGTGTCTCTGGAGGATCGAGGACGTACCCGGCGGAGGCAGGTATCTGCTGAGGATGTACCTCCGGCCGGCCGCCAGCGTGCAGCACATACGTTCGATCCTGCTCTGGCAGCAGGCACTGAGCCTGGAGGCAGCCCTCCCCGTGCCCAGGCCCGTACCCACCGAAAACGGCGCGGCACTCGTCTCGTTCCCTGCCGGAGGAGGATCAGTGAGGGCTCTCCGGAGGCTGGGGGCCCGGCCCCATGACAACCGGAAGGCCGTGGACGCGAGGCTCCTGTGGCTCTGCGCGCTCCTGGAGTGGATGCCCGGGTCCGTAAGGCGAGGACCGGACCTCAAAGCGGAGCACCTGTGCCGCGTGGGGTCCGTCGTCGCCCGGATGCACCGCTACGCCGAAAATTTCTCGCCGCCTGCGGGTTTCTTTCTGCCCCGCTGGGACTGGGAGAGGGTCTTCGGCGAGCAGAATCCCCTGTGGGAGAGGGGAGGGAGGTACTGCAGCCCGGATGACATGCGGCTTCTGCGCCGGATCGCGGAGCTCGCCCGTTGCGACATCTCAGACCTCGGGGAGGGCAGCTCCTCCTTCGGCATCATCCACCGGGACCTGACCCTGGATAACTTTCTCTTCCACAATAGCGGCGAAGCGTCCATCATAGACTTCGACGAGAGCGGCTGGGGACACTACCTTTTTGACCTCGCGGGCACGGTCCAATCCCTGACCTCGTTCCGGAGACGCCGCGACCGGCTGGAGGAGGCGCTCATCAGAGGATATCTGAGAGAGAGGCCTCTACCGGTGAACTACCCCCGCCTTCTCAAGACCTTCGTCGCCATGCGGGTCGTATGGACGATCAGCAGGGCCTTGCTACGGCCCGGCTGGAACCCCCGCCCCCACCCACAGCACCTGGAACTCCTCCGGTTCCACATGAGGCAACTGGGAACCCTAGAGAAAGAGATAAG
>JADDKG010000357.1 GCA_020253895.1 Rubrobacter sp. | reverse complement strand
TGGAGGAGCACCCGCCCGAGCCGGACCCCTTGGGCTTCAAGGAGGTCTTTGCGAAGAGCACCTACGTGGACCGCAACCTCCTCGCCTGCTCGCAGGCCGGGCTGGTCAACAACCTCAACGACGGGATGAGCTGGGGGGTCTTCCCCCTGTTCTTCGCGAATCTCGGCCTCGGCGTGGAACGCATCGGCATCCTCAAAGCCGTCTACCCGGTGGTGTGGGGGATGCTGCAGATCGTTACCGGTCCCTTGAGCGACCGGTGGGGGCGCAAGGGCCTCATCGTGGCGGGGATGTGGACCCAGGCGGCCGGGATCTTTGTCACCGTCGCGACTCGGAGCTTCGGGTGGTGGCTGCTCGGGAGCATCCTCCTGGGCCTCGGGACGGCGATGGTCTACCCGGCGCTCATCGCCGCCGTCTCGGACAACTCGCACCCCTCCTGGCGCGCGCGTTCCCTGAGCGTCTACCGCTTCTGGCGGGATATCGGCTACGCGGCGGGCGCCCTCTCGTCCGGGATCATAGCGGACCTGCTCGGCCTCTCCTGGGCGATAGGATCGGTGGGGGCGCTGACGTTCTTCTCCGGGGCGGTCGTGGCGGTCTCCATGCGGGAGGAGGCAGAAGGCCACGTCGGGACCAAGAAAGGGTGAGCAGACCGTAAGGACACGCGGGCGAAGGACGTGCAGGAGTTCTTCGAGCGGGTGGCGACGGATTGTGAGACCAGGCTCCTCGCCTACTACGACGAGCGCGTGAGCGAGAAGTTGGCAGACGCCTCCGGCCTCAACGCGGGGAGGACCGTGGCCGACGTCGGCACGGCCTTCGTCGCCGCCGGGATCCCAGGGTCGGGCGGCTCGTCGCCGTGGACAACTCGCCTGCCAGGCTGGAGGTGGCGAGCAAGAACCTTACCGGACTCGGGGTCTCGAACACACCGACGCCTGGCTCGGGTTCGCCACCGGCTCCTCTGCTCGTAATGCCATCTCCTATCTCCAGCGTTTGTCTTGCGTGGGCGCTATCGCCCTTCACAAACCAAGCCGATCGGGTAGGCGGTGCTACCGCCGTGGCACCTGTTTCATTCTCGGCCTTCTCCTCGCCGCTGTGGAGCGGCTATGGCGCGGTCGGCGCAGAACCCGGTCCTTCCCTGCTTCGTCTCTTGCTACCCGCAGCCGACTCATCGGCCCTCCGCTACGGCGCTACGGCCAGAGTCGATGATCCTGCGCATCTCGGTAGCGGGGTCGCCCTTATACACGGCGGAACCCGCCACTAGCACTCGCGCTCCGGCTTCTACCACGGCGGGAGCCGTCTCCACGTTTATCCCCCCGTCTACCTGTATCGGTACATCCGTCATCTCCTTTAGCCGCCGTATCTTATCGAGCATCTCCGGGATGAAGGACTGGCCCCCAAAGCCGGGGTTTACGCTCATGACCAGCACGAAGTCCAGGTAGGGCAGCGCCCACTCGATGGACTCCGGTGGGGTGGTCGGGTTGAGTGCGACTCCGGCCTCGGCGCCGCCTTCGCGTATCATGGACAGCGTCCTGTGAAGGTGAGTCACCGCCTCCGGATGGATCGAGATGCTCGCTACCCCGGCCTCAAGGAACGCGGGGATCAGGCTGTCGGGGTTCTGGACCATGAGGTGGGCATCTACCGGGAGGTCCGTCTCGGGAACCAACGAGGCAGCAACCAGGGGCCCGATCGTCAGGTTCGGGACGAAGTGGTTGTCCATGGCATCGAAGTGGACGAAACTCGCCCCACCCTCCCTGGCCTTCCGTACTTCCTCTGCAAGGCAGGCAAAGTTGGCCGCCAGTATGGAGGGACCACCGACCACCCGGTCTCCTAAACGAGAGAAGAAACTCATGCGCTACGCGCCTCCCTCTTCCGGTGTGGACGAGCCAGCGACCCGCGAGAGCTCTTCGGCGCCAGGGTCTCTCGCCATGCGGATCTCCCGGACAAAATGCGCGGAGCCTTCAAACACGCCGTCGATCAGGCGGGGGGCCACGGGTATGGTGTCCTCCTCGAGGCAGAAGGCCAGGTCCGCCTCGTGGCCCAGGCGCTTCAGCCGCCGGGCGGCGCTGCCCCCGAGCGCATCGGTCCTCGGCCGGGTCCGGTACATCTTCACGACTTCTCGTCCGCGGCCGTCCAACCTGGCTCCCTGTTCCGCCAGCCGATGAAGTATGGCCCCGGCGGCGAGCTCGTCCTCCAGAGCGCGCTTTCCCTCCCAGCCGCAACCTACCACGACCACGGCCTCCGGCCCCAGCTTCTCGAGCTCTCCGGCGACGGCGGTGGCGTTCACGAACGCTCCGGTCAGCACGGTTGGGGCTCCTCGGGCCGCCCGAAGCACCCGCGTCCCGTTGGTCGTGCTCAGGGCCGCGGTGGACCCGGGACGCAGATCGGCCGCTGCCAGCTCCGTCGGCGAGTTTCCGAAGTCGAAGCCTGCCACCTTTGCGCTTCCGCGCTCCCCGATACGGTAGTCGGCTTCCACGCAAAACGCCCGTTCAAGGGAGTCCACCGGGATAACCCGCACCCCTCTTTGCACGAGCAGGCAGGTCGTGGTGCTGGCCCGGAAGGCGTCGACCACCACCACGACAGCGCCCGAGCGCGCCGCCGCCCGGGCTCCTGCGGCCCCCGAAGCGAAGCTCGCCTTCAACCTCTTCTTCCCACGCGAACGAATGTTGGATGCGGGCTCAGGAGTGTCCCTCCTCCGGGGCCGTGGGCTCGAAGGCCGGGGTGCCGGCCTCCGGCCCGGTGCCCGCCCGCTCGCCGAGCAACTCCAGCGCCGCCCCGGCGACCCTTTCGGGCGTGATGCCAAGCTCGGTCAGCACACGCTCGCCCGGAGCGGAGGCCCCGAAGCGCTCTATGCCGATGCTCGCTCCCTCAGATCCGACGTACCGCTCCCACCCGAGCGTAACCCCCGCCTCTACGGAGACCCTCCTCGAAACGTTCGGAGGCAGTACGGTAGCCTTGTACTCCTCGCTCTGCCGCTCGAAGATCTCCCACGAGGGCATGCTCACCAACCGGGCGGCGACGTCCCTCTCGGCCAGGATCTCCTGCGCCGCGAGCGCCACGGCGACCTCGGAACCGGTGCCGATCAGCACGACTTCGGGCTCGCCGTCTTCCGGGTCGGCATAGACGTAGCCGCCGCGCAGGGCTTGGCGGGCAGCCTCCGGGTCCAGCACGGGAACGTTCTGGCGGGTGAGCAGGAGGGCGACGGGCCCCTCCGCCTCCAGGGCCAGCCGCCAAGCCGCGGCGGTCTCGTTGGCGTCGGCCGGACGGATCACCGTAAGGTTCGGGATGGCGCGAAGCGCCATGTAGTGCTCCACCGGCTGGTGGGTCGGGCCGTCCTCCCCGAGCCCCACCGAGTCGTGCGTGAACACCCAAACAACCGGCAGGTTCATCAAGGCCGAGAGGCGGATGGCCGGACGCATGTAGTCGCTGAAGACGAGGAAGGTCGAGCCATACGGCTTGACTATGCCGCCGTGCAGGGCCAGCCCGTTCACGCAGGCGCCCATCGCGTGCTCCCTGACCCCCCAGGCCACGTTGCGCGCTGCCCGGCGGGCGCTGAAGATCTCCTCGCCCTCGAATGCGGTGCCGGTAGACTCGGCCAGATCTGCCGCCCCACCGACCATCGTGGGCACGTGGTCTTTGAACGCGTTCATGATCTTCGCGCCCGCCTTGCGGGTGGCGAGGTTCCCGGTCTCGGCTGGATCGAAGCGGGGCAGGCTCTGCTCGAAGCCGTCCGCCGGCTTCCCGCTCCAGGCCCTGTCCCAGTCCTCCGCCAGCCCGGGAAACTCGGCTCGCCAAGCGGAGAAGCGCTGGTTCCACTCTCCTTCGAGTTCCGCACCCCGCCGGCGGCAGTCCAGGTGCTCGTAGACCTCGTCCGGGACGTGAAAGTGCTCGTCGGGGTCGAAGCCCATGATCTCCTTTGTCGCCCGGACTTCGTCCTCCCCGAGCGGAGCGCCGTGGGCGGCGGCGGTATCCACCGCGTTCGGCGCCGGGTAGGCGATGTGTGAGCGCAAGATAATCAAGGAGGGACGCTCGGTTTCCTCTTTCGCGGCCCGGAGCGCCGCCTCAATCGCATTGAGGTCTTCGGCGTCCTCTACGCGCTGGACGTGCCAGCCGTAAGCTTCGAAGCGCATGGCCTTGTCTTCGCGGTCGAAGGAGATCTCGGTGGAGCCGTCTATTGTGATGTGGTTGTCGTCGTAGACGTAGATGAGCTTGCCGAGTCCCAGCTGCCCGGCAAGGGACGCGGCCTCCTGCGAGACGCCCTCCATCAGGTCGCCGTCGGAGCACAGGGCGTACACGTGGTGGTCCACGATCTCGTGGCCGGGCCTGTTGTACCTCTCGGCCAGAAACCGTTCGGCCATGGCCATGCCCACGCCGTTGGCGAAGCCCTGTCCCAGGGGGCCCGTCGTCGTCTCCACGCCCGGGGTGTGGCCGTACTCCGGGTGTCCCGGGGTCTTCGACCCCCACTGCCTGAAGTCCCTGATGTCCTCTAGCGAGAGGTCGTAGCCGGTCAGGTGCAGGACGGAGTAGAGCAGCATCGAGGCGTGCCCGGCAGAGAGGATGAAGCGGTCCCTGTCGGGCCAGGCGGGGTTATTGGGGTTGTGCTTGAGAAACTTGGTGTAGATGGTATACGCCACCGGGGCAAGCGCCATCGGGGTCCCAGGATGTCCCGAGTTGGCTCTCTGGACCGCATCCATCGCAAGTGCGCGGATAGTGTTGATCGCAAGCTTCTCTATGCTGCCCGGGGCAGTCAAGAGCCAACTCCCTTCTCC
>JADDKG010000356.1 GCA_020253895.1 Rubrobacter sp. | reverse complement strand
GCATGCAGACTTCGACGGGGGATTAGAGCGATGGCTAGCGTAACCGCATCCAGGCGTGCCCGGCAGGCGCTTGGCAACGTTGCCTTCTACGTGTTCTTGGTGGTCTTCGTCCTGGTCAGCCTCTTCCCGCTGATCTGGGTCTTCAAGATGAGCATCGTCACCAAGAGCGAGCTCTTCGCCTCGCCGCCCACCATCCTGCCCCAGAATCCCACCACCGCTAACTACGCCACCATCTTCGGGGACTCGGACTTCCGCAAGGCGCTGGTCAACAGCACCATCATCTCCGGGGTGACCACCGTGGTGTGCCTGTTCTTTGGCTCCATAGCCGCCTACGCCATCGCCCGGCTCAGGTTCCACTTTAAGAGCCTGATCATGACGCTCATCCTGGCGATAAGCTTCTTCCCGGCGGTTGCGATCATCGCCCCGCTCTTTGTCCAGTTCAGCCAGCTCGGCCTGATAAACACCTACTGGGCGGCGATCATCGCCGACACGGTCTTCGCCTTGCCGCTGACGGTGTGGATCCTGGTGGCCTTCTTCAAGGAGCTGCCCCGGGACCTGGAGGAGGCGGCCAAGGTGGACGGGGCGACGACCCTGCAGGCTTTCAGGATGGTCATCGTGCCGCTTGCGGCACCGGGGGTCTTCACCGCGGCCATCCTGACGTTTATCTTCGCCTGGAACGAGTTTCTGTTCGCCAACACCTTCCTGTTCACCCCCAACACCCAGCCGGTGACGGTCGTGATCCCGAACTTCGCCACGGTCTACACCACGGACTACGGCGCCCAGGCGGCCGCCGCGGTGGTGGTGACCATCCCGCTGGTGATCCTGGTCCTGATCTTCCAGCGCCGGATCGTCTCGGGGCTGACCGCCGGAGCGGTGAAGGGCTAGAGGTTTATTGGCCCTGAAGAAGGAGAACTTCTGGGCAAAGGACCTCAGGCCCGGCGAGGGGATAAGCTCGACGTTCCTGGCGACGGACGCCGCGGTTCGGAACGATAGCCGCGGCGTCCCCTACCTCTCGCTGCGGCTGGTGGACCGCACGGGCTCGGTGGACGCCAGGATGTGGAAGCTCTCCAGTGAGCTGCGCAAGGGGCTGCCCGACCCCTGCTACGTTAGCGTCGAGGGGCAGACCCACGACTACCGGGGCACCCTTCAGGTAAGGATAGAGCGCCTGCGGGTGCTGCACCGGGAGGAGGTCGAGCCGGAGGACTACCTGCCGGCGAGCGAGCTGGACCGGGAGGCGTTGGCCCGCGAGGTTTTGGAGGCCGGAGAGGAGCTGCGCGACGAGCACCTGCGGGACCTCTTCCTGCTGATGGTCTCTGACGAGGAGCTCTGGAAGGCCTTCTGCGAGGCCCCGGCGGCCAAGGGGATGCACCACGCCCGCATCGGGGGCCTGCTGGAGCACTCGGTCCACTGCCTTCGCCTGGCCCGCTCGGTCGCCGAGCTGTACCCGGTAGACCGGGACCTCCTGATCTTCGGGGCTATCTTCCACGACGTAGGGAAGGTGCGGGAGCTCTCCTGGGGGGAGGGTGGCTTCTCGTACACCACGGAGGGCCGCCTGCAGGGGCACGTGGTCCTCGGGGAGCGGCTCGTCGCCTCCTACATCGCCCGGCTTCCCGGCTTCCCCGAGGAGCTGGCGCTGCATATCTCGCACATCCTCCTCTCGCACCAGGGGGAGCTGGCGTACGGCTCGCCACAGGAGCCGAAGACCCTGGAGGCGTTACTGGTGCACTTTATAGACAACCTCGACGCCCGGGCGGAGATGTACCTGGAGAGCACCCGCAACGTGAGCGAGGGGGGCTGGAGCCACCACGAGAACGCCCTGGGCAGGGCCCTGTTCGTCCCGGAGCGGTCCGGGGAGGAAGAGGGCTAGAGGTCCCTCTCCCGCCGCTTGCGGGGCTTGCGGTCCTCCGGCTCCTCCTCGTAGCCGGCGGTGAGCTCCTCCTTGAACTCGTCTATGGAGCGGCGGGCCTCGCCGACAAAGCGCCCGAAGTCCCGAGCCATCTGGGGCAGCTTGCTCGGCCCGAAGATGATCAGGACGAGCAACCCGATGATCACGATCTCCTGAGGGCCCACGCCGAACATGAACTAAATATACTCCGCGGGGGGCTCCCTTACAACGAAGGTCGCTATATACTCAGGTGCGTGGACGCAGCATGCGGGGCAGGGCGATGATCTCCTGGGGCGCGGCCCGGACGATAGCCGTGGCGGTCGCCGCGCGCAGCGAGACCCCTCCCGCCTCCGGGTTCGACTACCCGGCGGCGGTTGAGGAGGCTACAGAGGCCCTCTCCGGGTTTACCGGGATAGGGCTTCCGCAGGGCCCGCCCGGCGGGCGCCAGCTCCGGGTGGCCGGCCGTGCCGAGTGGATAGACTTCAACATCGAGGGCTTCGGAGCCCTGATGGAGCCGGTGCTGAAGAAGGCAGCCCGGAACGCTGGAGACCTGGCCTGGGCCCTCGGCGGGGTGACGCTCACCGCCCAGATGGGGCTCCTGCTCGGCTTCCTCTCCTCCCGGGTTTTGGGCCAGTACGACACCGGTCTGCTCCTGGCCGAGGACCGGGCCGGCCGTCCGGGCAAGGTCTTCTTCCTGGACGGCAACATATCCGCGGCGGCCGCCCGGCTCCGGGTCCCGGTCGACGGGCTGAGGCTCTGGATCGTGCTGCACGAGATGACCCATGCCCTGCAGTTCGAGGGCTACCCCTGGCTCAGGGTGCACCTCGGGAGCCTCCTGGAGAGGCTCCTGGCCCCGCTGGCTGAGAGGGTCGGCGTTGTGGAAACCATCCGCCGGGTGGTGGAGAACCTCAGGACCGGCGGCCGGTCCCTGGAGCTGGTGATGAGCAGGGAGCAGCGCGAGGCCTTCGACCGGATGCAGGCGGCGATGTCCGTGGTCGAGGGTTACTCGGACTACGTGATGCACCGGGTCGGGAGCCGGATGGTGCCGGGCTACGGCCACCTCAGCCGGCGCATGGCCCAGAGCCGCCTGCACAGGCCGCCGCTGGAGTCGGCCATCTTCCGGATAACCGGCCTGGACATGAAGCTGGAGCAGTACGGGCTCGGCGAGCGGTTCGCAGACGCCGTGGCCCGTCGGCAGGGGATGGAGGGCCTCAACCGGGTCTGGGAGCGCCCGGAGAACCTCCCCTCGCTGCGCGAGCTCCGAGATCCCGGGCTCTGGATGCTCAGGATGGAGGCGGCCTGAGATGCAGGAGCGGCGGCGCCGGGCGCTGGGCTACGAGTTTGCCACCGAGCGGGAGGCCCGCAGCTCGGCGGCGGAGCTCGACCGGAGGTTCTCCCAGGAGGAGCTGGCCGGGCTTAGGGTCTACAGGATCCGCTGGAGCGGCAACTACCTGGTGGAGGCGGTCTTCCCGGAGAACGTGCCGGAGCAGCGCCTGGAGGACGCCCGGGCCCTCCTGGGGGAGCTGGGCCGGCCGGTACACCCCGACGATCTCGAAGACTACAAACGGGCGACCGGGATGGGCTTTGAGATGCCGGGCTGGCTCCGGCGCTTTCTCGGCCGGTAGAGCCCGGCTACTGCATCCGCTGCTCGAGGCGCGAGATCTTCTCCCGCAGCTCCTCTATCTCGTGCTCCAGGTAGGCCTCCCTGCCCCTCACCCTGGTGTAGCCCCGCTCCAGGAGCGAGCCTGCATGGTCCGAGACCTGCAGCAGGATCCTGCCCGCGAGCCGCGCGGAGGCCCCCAGGCCGCCGAGGGCGTGCTGGCCTGCGGAGCGCGCGGCCGGGGTCGCCGCCAGAGCGCCGGCCGCGAAGCCGCCCACCGCGCCGACGGCCGCCCCGATGAGGAACTTTGCGGAACCCTCGCGCAACGCGAACCCCCTTCTCTGGATCTGGCCCGCACGAGCGCCGCCAGTTTAGCACAGCGGCACGCGGCCTCTGGGAGATATACTTGTTCTCTACGGATGCTGGACGCCGAGAGGGAGAGCCGTCTCAGAAGCCTCCCCGCGGTCGACGCGGTGCTCCGCGGCCCGGCCGCCCGCCTGGCCGCGCGCCACGGCCGGGCCGCGGCTGTGGCGGCGGTGCGCGAGGTGCTGGAGGGGATGCGCCGCGAGATAGCCGCCGGGGGAGCCCCCGACGTCTCCGGCGAGGCGGTCGCCGAGGTGGCGGCCCGCCTGCTCTCCGGCCGCGGGCTGCGCCGGGTCGTGAACGCCACCGGGGTCGTGCTCCACACCAACCTGGGACGGGCGGTGCTCTCCCGGCGGGCCGCGGAGGCCGCCGTGCGGGCCGGCACCCGCTACTCCAACCTGGAGTACGACCTGTCCTCGGGGCGGCGCGGCTCCCGCTACGACCACGCCGTGCCCCTGCTCCGGCAGCTCACCGGCGCGGAGGACGCCCTGGTGGTCAACAACTGCGCGGGGGCCACGCTCCTGGCCCT
>JADDKG010000355.1 GCA_020253895.1 Rubrobacter sp. | reverse complement strand
CTTCGACCTTGTGGATCACAAAGAGCGTCATCCCGACGTTCTTCATCAGGATCTGCATGGCGGGCTCGCTGTTTTTGTGCTCCAGGAAGACCTTGACGCCCCTGCCGCCCGCGTGCTCGGTGAGCTCCGCTATGGCCTCAACAAAGGCCCGCCAGGTCTCGGCGTAGGGACGCTGGAAGGGGTAGTTGTACCCCTCGGCCCCGGGCCAGATGATAAAGTTCGCCCCCAGCTCCGCAGCGAGGTCTATCCCGCGCTTCAGGGTGTCTATCCCCTTGCGGCGCAGCCCCTCGTCGGGGTTGATGAGGGCGCCGAGGGCGTAGGTGGGGTCGGTGTGCAGCCCGGCCGCCACCACCGGGAGGTCCATCCCGTGCTCCCCAAGCACCGCGGTGATCTCGGCGGCGTTCTCCTCGTTAACCTCTCCGGGGTAGTGGTACTCGACGCCGTCGAGCAGATCCGAGAGCCCCTCGCAGACCCGCTTGGTCTTCTCCACCATCTCCTCGCCTGCCACCTCGTGATGGTAGCCCGGGGGGACAAAGCGGGTCACCGCCGGGCCGAACGCCCAGATCCCTACGGAGTTCTTGAGCATGCGACGCTCCTTTCTATCTCGGTTACCCTCCTGCTGAGGCTCCCTCATTCTCCGACAACGGGGAGCTTCGCGTGGCGGGAGAGGATCTCGGCGAGTCGGGTGCGCTTCACGCAGTTCTCGAAGCGGAACGACCGCATCATCTCGTCTATCTCCTCCCCGGAGAGGCCGCGGAAGCGCCCGGCGAACTCCGGGACGAGCGGCTCGGAGATGAGGATGTGGCGAACGAGCTGCTCTATCTCCCGCTGGGCCCCGAAGGGGAAGGGGGAGTAGTCCGGGAACTCCCTCTCGAAGAGCTTCTCTATGGGCTCCATCACGTCCCGGATGTGCTCGTCGGTGGTGCCCCAGGAGTCGGCGCCGAGCCGGATCTTCTTCTCCAGAACAGGCCTTATGCGCTCCATGTAGGGGGAGTCCGGGGCGGCGTAGACGACGCCCTGCAGCCCGATGTCCTTGTAGAGCCAGATCGACCAGCTCGCCTGGTGGCGGTCGTAGATCTCGAGCTGGTCCTCCAGCACCCGGTAGCGTCTCTCGTGGCTCTCGGGGTCCCACTGCGGGTAGACGGGGCCGAACTCCCCGACCCAGATGTGGAGCCCGTGCTCGAGCATGTAGCGGCTCCTCTGGAGGAAGGTCTCCTCTAGCGCCTTCCTGTCCACGTACTCGCCGCGGGAGACGCCGGGGTAGGGGCCGCCGTCCACGAAGCCCGGCAGCGCGTAGTCGTGGTTGGCGTAGACCACGCCCTCCCAAGGCTCGCCGAACATGTGGAAGTCCAGCGAGTAGCGGTTGCCCTCCAGGAAGATCAGGTGGTTCGGGTCCGCCGAGCGGATCGTCTCGTAGAGCCGCCGGTAGACCGGCACGATCATCTCCTCTGTGGGATCGGCGGGCTCGTTGATCAGGTTGTAGCCTGCGACCCAGGTGTTGTCCTTGTACCGGTCCGCGATGACCTCCCACAGGTGGGCCGCCCGGTCCTGGAAGTGCCGGTGCTTCCAGAAGAAGGCCTTGTGGGTGGGGTTGTCCGAGTGCCAGTGCTGGTTCTGGTAGCCGGGCAGCGCGTGCAAATCGATGATCGTGTAGATGTTGTGCCGGGCGCAGAGGTCTATGACCCGGTCGAGGTGCTTAAAGCCCTCCTCCTTTATCTCGAAGGGGGCCATGTCGTCCTCGAAGTGGCGGTAGTTGACCGGTATCCTGAGGCAGTTGAGGCCGAGCGAGGAGATGAACCGGGCGTCCTCCTCCTCGAAGAAGTACTGCAGAAAGCGGTCGAAGAAGAGCTCGCACCTCTCCTTTCCGAGCACCTCGCGGATGGCCTCCCGCTGCGCCTCCTCGTTCGCCGGGTAGCCGGTGATGAAGTTCTCCATGTTCATCCAGCCGCCCAGGCCGAACCCGCGCAGCAGGATAGGGTTGCCCTCCCCGTCGAGTATCCGGGAGCCGCTGGTGCTCAGGAAGCCGCCATCTGTCACGTTTTTGCCCTCCTTTCGGTCTACGCTTTACTTGCCGAAGCCGGCGGTGAGCCCGCCGAGCAGCTGGCGGCGGGCGACCAGGTAGAGCATCATGACCGGCAGCACCGAGAGGAAGACCGCGGCCATGAGCCCGGGCACGTTCACCCCGTACTGCCCCTGAAACTGCTGCAGCGCCAGTGGCAGGGTCCGGATGTTGGAGCTCTGCGTCAGGATGAGGGGGAACAGGAAGTTGTTCCACACCTGCAGCGCGTTGTAGATCACCACGGTTATGATGGCCGGCCTGGAGAGTGGCAACACCAGGTTCCACATCATCCGGAGGTGTCCGCTGCCGTCCAGCACCATCGAGTCGTAGAGCTCGTTAGGGATGTCGCGGATGAAGTTCACCAGGATCAGGACCGTGAGCGGTATCCCGAAGGCCACCTGCGGCGGGATCAGACCGTAGAGCGTGTCGTAGAGCCCGATGCGGACGATGAGCACGTAGATGGGGATGATGGCCGCCTGCAGCGGGATGGCGAGCCCGAGCAGGAAGACCCTGAAGGTGGCCTGGGCGACCCTGCCCCGGATCCGGGCTATGGCGTAGGCCGCGAGGAAGGATACCGCGACTATGAGCGCCACGCTTATCACGGTGACGAAGGCGCTGTTGAGGAAGTAGAGCCCTATCCCGTCCTCGATGACGCCCGCGTAGTTCTCGAGGGTGGGGTTTTGGGGAGGCAGCCACAGGCTCCCGCCCAGGAACCCCGCCTGGGTCCTGAGGCTGGTGATGAACATGTAGTAGACGGGGTAGAACGCTATGACGAACCACACCAGCCCCAACAGGAGCGGGATGGGGTTGGGGAGCATTCTTCCGGCCCGTGGCGGCTTGGCCGCCCCCGCAGCCGACGGGGCTCTGCCGGCGGCCATCCTAGAGCCCCTCCGCCTGGCTCTCCATCCGGCCGAAGCCGGTGACCCTGAGCAGGAACAGGGAGAGCGCTATGCCCGCGACGGCGAGGATCACGGCGATCGCGCTCCCGTAGCCTATCTCTGCGTTCTGGAAGGCCGTTATGTACATGTGCAGGGGGAGCACCCTGGTCGCAAAGCCCGGTCCTCCCCCGGTCATGACGTAGATCACGTCGAAGTAGGTGAGCGAGCCGGTGAGGATGAGCACGGTCGAGGTGACCACCGTGTACTTGAGCTGCGGCAGCGTTATGTAGAAGAACTGCTGCACCTTTCCGGCCCCGTCGATGCGCGCCGCCTCGTAGAGGACCTGGGGTATCTGCCGGGCTCCGGCCTGGTAGAGCAGGGTGTGGAAGGGGATGAACTGCCAGGCGATGACGGCCACGACCGCGTACAGCGCGAGGTCCGGATCCCCGAGCCAGTCCTGCGCCATGAAATCGAGCCCCACCGCCCGGAGGAAGGTGTTCAGGGCCCCCTCGGCGGAGAGCATGGAGGAAGACCAGATCAAACCTATCGCCACCGCGGAGAAGAGCAGCGGCAAGAAGTAGAAGGCCCCCAGCAGCGCCCGGTACCTCTGGTAGCCGGCGAGGAACACCCCAAGCAGCAGGCTTATGGGGGTCTGGATGAGCCAGGAGAGGACCATGACCTGCACGGTGAGGAAGAGCGAGTGCAGCGTCACCGAGTCGGTAAACGTCCGCACCCAGTTGCCGAGCCCTATCCAGCGCGGGGCCGACACCCCGTCCCAGTCCAGGAAGCTGATGTACACCGCGGCTGCCATCGGGCCCAGGGCGAAGGCCACGAAGAAGGCCACCGCGGGCAAGAGCAGGACGGAGGATGTGGCCCAGCCCGATGATCGTCCAGAAGACATCCGACCCCTCCGGTCTTCTCCTACGCCAACCAGCCGCCTACAGCCCCATCGCCTCGTTCATGTTCTCCGAGAACTGTCTCGGGGTGATCTCCCGCAGGAACAGCCGGTCCAGGTTGGTGAGCAGCGCCTGCGCCGCCCGTGGGGGAAGGGCCTGATCCCAGGAGAGGGTGTAGTGTGGGGCCTCCCGGGCCAGGCTGTACACGAACGTGAGCCACTCGGCGTTCTCCCGGCTCTGGAGCTTGCGCTCTATCCCCTCCACGGGGGGCACGAGCCCGATATCCACCAGCCCGTCCACCCAGGCATCGTTCATCACGGCGTCCCGGAAGAAGGTGAGGGCCACCTCCTTCGCCTGCGAGGCCTCCGAGATGGAGTAGTAGTTGGTGAGGTTGCCGGCCACGTTCTTGGGGTCCCCCTCGCCTCCCTCCACCCGCGGGAAGGCGAACCACCCCAGCTTGCCGCTCTCGATGAACTCGGGCGCGTTGGTGAGTATCGCCTGGTAGTCCCACGCCCCCATGAGCTGCATCGCCGCCTCGCCGGTGTACAGCAGCTGGGTGGACTGGCCGGTATCGTAGTTGAGCGAGGCGAAGTTGGAGGGGAAGGCCCCCATTGAGACGAGCTCCTGGATCATGGTGTTGGCCTCGATGAACGCCGGGTGGGACCAGGCGTCCCGCTCCCCGTCGAGGACCCTCTGGAAGGGCTCGGGGCCGCCGATCCTGTCCACGAGGTACTCCTCGTACATCATGTTGGTCCACTTGTTCTGCCCGGCGAGGGCTATGGGGGTGACCCCTGCCCGCTTGAGGGCCCTGACGGCATCGAGCAGCCCGGACCACGTCTCGGGAGGCTGCAGGCCGTGCTCCCGGAAGATCTGCCGGTTGTAGTAGAACAGGACCGGCTGGGTACCCATTATCGGTATGCCGTAGATCTCCCCTCCGAAGGTGACGCCCTCCATCACGGAGTCGAAGAACTTTCCGGTATCCACAGATGCCGGCAACGCGTATACCTTGCCGGCATCGACGTACGACTTGAGGATGCCGCCTCCCCAGCCGTAGAAGATGTCCGGAGGGTTGCCGGCTCCCATGGCGGTGCGTAGCTTGTTCTTGAACGGGTCGTTCTGGAAGAACTGCACCGAGACTGAGACCTCATGCGAGGAGTTGAACCTCTCCACCATCCTCTTGATGAGCTCCTGCTGCTCCCCGGTGCTTATGTCCCAGATCGTGGCGCTGTTCCCTCCCGCGCCGCCGGACCTCTGCTGCCCGGTGCCGAAGCTGCACCCGGCGAGCAGGACGGCGAGGGAAGCCGCTCCCCCCATCCTGAGAAAGTCCCTGCGCGTAAAGACGCCTTCCGTCATCTCTGCTCTACCCCCTGCTCTTCCGCCTCAACCCATACGAACAGCGAACAGCTCCTGCAGCACCAGCGCGGCCGCCCCCACCGCTCCGGCATCCTCCCCGAGCCGGCCGGAGACCACCTGCACGCCCTCGCCTATGCCGGCCAGAGCCCTTCCCCGCAACACCTCCCTGACCGGCTCCAGCAGAAGGTCCCCGGCCGCCGCAGTGGACCCCCCCACCACCACGAGCGAGGGATCAAAGAGGTTGGCCACGTTGGCGACGCCTACCCCCAGGTACCTCCCCGTCTCCCGAACGATCTGGACCCCAAGATCATCCCCCTCCAGCGCCGCCCGGATGACGTGCTCCGCCTTCAGCCGGTCCAGGGGCACCCCACACAGGCTGCTCCGGCCCGAGAGAGCGAGGAGCCGCCTGGCCCGCCGGGCTACGGCCGCGCGCCCCACGAAGGCCTCCAGACACCCGTACCTGCCACACCCGCAGCGCGGGCCCTCGGGGTCCACGAGGGTGTGCCCGATCTCCCCCGCTCCACCACGCGCTCCCCGCCGGAGCCGGCCGTCGATGATGGCCGCACCACCCACCCCCCGGTGGCACACGAAGTAGAACATGTTGTCGTGCCCCTGCCCCACCCCAAAGAGATGCTCCCCTATTGCCCGGGCGTTGGCGTCGTTGTCCACGATCACCGGCAGCCCATACTGGCGGGTCAGAAGCTCCCCGATGCGGATCTCACCCCACCCCGGGTAGCTCGGCGGGCTGAAGGCGGCGCCGGAGCGGCCGAGCACGGGAGCCGGAAAGGCCACCCCGATGCCCAAGACCTTCCCCTCCGGGCCGGCGAGCCACCCCTCAAAAGCCCTAAGCGCCGCCATCGTCTGCTCGTAGGTAGCCTCCGGCCCCTCGGACATCCTGGAAGGCACGCTCTCCCGGGCCCGCACCGAAGCCCTGAGGTCGGTGAGCACCACGGTGGTCGTCCGGGTCCCCAGCTCTACCCCCAGCGCGAAGAAGGCGTCGGGAACCAGCTCTACAAGGGTGGGACGCCTCCCGCCCGTCGACGGCCCCTCCCCCACCCTCCGGACCAGCCCCTCGCGCTCGAGCTGCTCCACGATCTCGATGACCGTGGGCAGGCTCAGGTTGGTGGCCTCCACCAAAGCAGCCCGGGAGAGAGGCCCCCTGGTGCGGATCAACTCCAACACCACCGACCGGTTGTGCCGGCGCAGATGCCCCGTGACCCGCCCGGCAAGCCTCCCGTCTCCCCGCTCTACCACCTACTTACATACCTATCTTTATAAAGATCCGCGCTCACGGCCGCATATTAGCCCTAAATCGGCCGCCCCATCAAGGGCTTTCGGCGAATTTATTTAACTACCTTAGTTAACCCCGTGTGCAAGTTTCTCCGAACGGTTGCATAAAGAGCGAGACCTCCCTACGCTCGGTGGTGCCCAAACCTACCGAAGCGAGAAGGAGGTCTTCGCTCTCGTGGATCTTAACACCTTCATCATAGCCGTCTTCTGCCTCATAGACGACCGCATCGCTGACCTGGGGCGTCTGAGAGCCCGTGGACCTACCCCAACGCTGTGCGACTCTGAAGTGCTCACCATCGAGGTCGTCGGTGAGTTTTTGGGACTCGACGAAGACACAGAACTCTTTGCCTACTTCCGGCGCCATTACGCTCACTTCTTCCCTAACCTCAGATGCGTGCATCGCACCACCTTCACCAGGCAGGCAGCCAACCTCTGGAAGGCCAAAGAGCGCCTCTGGCAAGAGCTCTTGGCCGAGATCCCTCACGACCCCACCTTCGCGCTTTGCGACTCTCTGCCTCTGCCGGCATGCCTGTTCGCCCGAGCCTACCGCTGCCGACGTTTTAAGGGAGAGGCCGCCTTCGGCAAAGACACGCTCCTCAAGCAAACCTTCTACGGCTTCAGGGTGCACATAAGGGTCTGCTGGCCGGGCGTCATTACCCGTTTGTCGGTGGCCCCGGCCAACGCCCACGAGCTTTCCGTGCTCCCCGGACTCGTCGAGTCCACCTCGGGCCTTCTCGTCGGAGACCGCAACTACCACTCGCCCAAGACCAAAGAAGAGCTGGCGACGATGGGCATAGAGCTTCTGGCCCCGTACTCCTCCAAGAAGAGAGACCCGAATCCCAAAAGGAGTGCCTTCCTCAGTCGGCTTCG
>JADDKG010000354.1 GCA_020253895.1 Rubrobacter sp. | reverse complement strand
GTAATTTCCGCTTTTAAAGCGGGTTTAACGCTACCGGTGGAGGCGGGCGTAAATCTCGCGGGCCACCCTGCCGGGCAGCCCCGGCACGGCCTCCAGCTCTTCCAGGGAAGCTTCGAGAAAGGCCTGCGGGCTCCCGAAGTGCTCCAGTATCCGCCGCTTGCGCACCGGGCCCACCCCGGGCAGCTCGTCGAGCACCGAGGCGGTCATGGCCTTGCCGCGCAGCCTGCGGTGGTAGGCGTTGGCGAACCGGTGGGCCTCGTCGCGGACCCGCTGCAGCAGGTGCAGCTCGGCGGAGCCGGGGGCGAGGACCACCGGTCCCGGCCGGCCCGGCTCGAAGACCTCCTCCTCCCGCTTGGCCAGGGCCCGCACTGGGATGTCCGGCAGGCGCCCGCCGGAGCCCAGCTCCTCCAGGACCGCGGCCACCGCCGAGAGCTGCCCCTTGCCGCCGTCCAGCAGGATCAGGTCTGGCGCCGGGGAGAACTTCTCGTCGCCGGTGAGGAGGCGCTCAAGGCGCCGGCGGACGACCTCGGCCATGCTGGCCGGGTCGTCGGCGCCCTCGACGGTCTTTATCCTGAAGCGGCGGTAGCGGTCCTTGGCCGGGCGCCCGCCATGGAAGACGACCATGGAGGCAACGGAGTTGGTGCCCATGGTGTTGGAGATGTCGTAGCACTCTATGCGCATCGGGAGCCGGGGGAGCGCCAGCTCCTCCCGCAGCCGGTCAAGGGTGGAGGAGAGCCTGCCGCGCCGGGCCTCGTTCATCGCCCGTTCGTGCTCCAGGCCCATCCGGGCGTTGCGCAGCGCCAGCTCCAGCACCCGCCGCTTGTCCCCCCGCTGCGGGCGGCGGACCTCCACCCGGGTGCCGCGCAGCCTGGAGAGGTGCTCGGCTATGGGTGGGAGCGCCTCCTCGTCGGGCGAGGAGACCAGGATCTCCCGGGGCACAGCGGCGCTCTCGTAGTACTGGGGGATAAAGGAGAGGGCCACGCTCTCGGCGTCCTGCTCCCCGTAGTTGTCCAGCAGGAACGAGTCGCGCCCGACGATCTGCCCCTCCCGGACGGCGAAGATCTGGACGCAGGCCTCCTCGCCCTCCGCATATGCCCCCACAGCGTCGAAGGAGTCCTCGGAGGCGATGGTGGCCCGCTGGCGGTCGCGGACGTGCCTGAGCGCCGCCGCCTCGTCCCGCAGCCGGGCGGCCCGCTCGAAGTCCATCTCGGAGGCGGCCCGGCGCATCTTCTCCTCCCGCTCCCGGATCAAACCGTCCACCCGCCCCTCCAGAAAGGCGATGACGTCGGAGATGATCCCGTCGTACTCCTCCTTGCTCACCGCCCCGATGCACGGGGCGGCCGAGCGGCCGATGTGGTAGTTGAGGCACGGGATGCCGCTCTTCCTGCCCGGCTCGGGCCCCCGGCACTTCCGGAAGCGGAAGGTCTTGTTGAGGACGTCCAGGGTGGCGTGCACGCTCCCGGCGCTCGGGAAGGGGCCGAAGTACCGGTGCCGCAGGTCGTGCGGCCCGCGGGTGGCGAAGACCCGCGGGTACTCGTCCCCGGTGGTGACCACGATGTACGGGTAGCTCTTGTCGTCCCGGAGCGAGGCGTTGAAGCGGGGGCGGTGGCGCTTTATGAGGTTGGCCTCGAGCACCAGCGCCTCGGTCTCGCTCCCGGCGGCGATAAAGTCTATCTGCCGGACCCGCTCCCGGAGCTCGGCTATCTTCGGGCGCCCGTCGCCGGAGCGGGTGAAGTAGCTGGCGACCCGGCTGCGGATGTTCTTGGCCTTGCCGACGTAGAGCACCCGCCCCTCGCCGTCCCTGAAGATGTAAACCCCGGGCGAGGCGGGCAGGTGCGAGCGGTCGGGGTAGCTGCTCTCTGGCATCGCACGGAGATTATATCCCCGGCGGGCTCACCCCCCCTCCCCGGGCGGGAGCATCTCCTTCCCCCCGGCCCGAGAGTAACCGAAGCCCCCGACCCACCCGGCGGCGGCACCGGAGAGGGTGGAGATGACGACGGAGGCTGCGGCGAGCAGGCCGCCGTCGAGCGCGAGCACGGCCGCCCCGGAGACGAGGGCGAGCAGCGCCGAGGCGGCGATGAGCCTGGCCCGCAGCCGCCTCTCCCCGGCGAACAGGGCGTACAGGAGGAGCGCCCCGGAGAGCGCGGCCCCCGGGAGAAAGGCGGCGTAGGCCACGGCCCCCTCCGGGAGCACCTCGAGCCAGACCACGAAGGAGCACCCGAGCCAGCCCGCGACGGCGCCTACCGCCGCCCCGGCCCGGGTGGCGGCGGAGCGGGAAGACCTCCGGGTGCGAAGCCCGATCAGGGCCCCCAGGGCCATGGCGGGCAGGAAGAGCAGGGTGGCGAAGAAGGCCAGCCCCTCCAGCAGCGAGAAGACGTTCCAGCCCCCGAAGAACCAGAAGGGCATGAGAAGCAGCGAAGCGGCCGCCAGATAGGCGAGGGTGGCCATGTACACCCAGGTGACGCACCCAAAGGCCCTCCGGGCGCGCGGCGAGAGCCCCTTCTGCTCCCTCTCCCTTCTAGAGGCCATGGCCCACCGCCGCTTCGGCGCCCGCGAAGTGCTGCACCACGGCCGGGGCGACCTCCGTTATCCTGCGCGGCGCCCGGATGCCGGCCGCCAGGGCGAAGACCTCGGAGTCGGCGGCGTGCAGCGAGCCGTGGTCGCTGGCCACGTGGGAGGCACCGGAGACCTCGCCGAAGCTGTAGCCCGGCGCGGCCGAGAGGACGACATCACCGGTCCTGGGGCTCTCCAGGCACCCGCGCAGCCGCTCCAGAGCGTCCGGGTAGTCGCCGTAGAGGATCCGGTCCCCCTCCAGCCGGAGGTCCAGCGCCCCCGGCTGCCCCCGCAGCTCCCACCGGCCCCCGAGCGGGTCCCGCAGCCCTCCCCCGGGCCGGAAGCGCAGCTCCTTCCCGTCCCTGCGAACCAGGAACCAGCCCCCCTCCCGCCAGGCGGCCAGATCCACCCCGCGGCGCCCGAGGGCCCCCGCAACGACCGCCTACGTGAGCTCCGGGTCCCGCAGGTAGAGGAAGGCAGCCCGGCCGTTGGGGACCGCCACCGCGTCCGTCCCGGGCCCGAGCGAGGCCCGGGGGCCGAGGGAGGTCCTTATCCCCCGGAAACCAGAAGAGAGGTCCACGTGGCTCCGGCGGGGCAGCAGCGGGGCGTGGCCGTGGTCGGAGACAACCAGCACCGCATACCTCTCCAGGAGGTCATCAAGCCCCCCCGCGGCGGCGAAGAGCCTCCCCGCGTACCCGTCCAGCCGGGAGACGTAGCGGCGCTGGGCGGCGAGCCCCTCGCGGTGGGAGATCTGATCCCCCTGGAAGAAGTAGACGAGGGTGAAGGGCTCGGCCTCCTCCTCCAGCAGAAGCTCCCCGACGGCGGCGGCGTACTCGTCGTTGATCCCGATCGAGCGGTGCAGACCACCGCTGCCCATAAAGCCGTTCAGCCCCGTGTGGCGGCTGTAGAAGAGGTCTCCCAGGTAGTACTCCCGCGGCCCCTCCACCGAGCGCCCGAGAAGGCGCCCCCCGAGCAGGTAGCCCTCCACGCTACGCATCCGCACCGGGTGCTCGTAGGGGCCGCGCCGGATGGGGAAGTGCACGCAGGCCCCCTCCACCCCCTGCCGGTGCAGGACCTCGAAGACGGTCGGGGCGAGAAGGTCGTCCCGGTTCATCCTCCAGACGTGGTTGTGGAAGACCCGGATCGGTCCGCCCGCCAGGACCGTCTCCGTCTTGGCCCCGTAGATCACCATCTCCCCCTCGCGCCGGTCGTACCAGGCGTGGCCGGCGATGCCGCTGCCGGAAGGGGGCCGGCCGGTGGCGATGGCGGCCGTGGCCGCCGGGGTGATGCTGGGGAAGACCGAGGCGCAGTCCCACACGGCCTCCCCCGCCCCGGCCAGGGCACCGAGGGCGGGGGCGTCGCCGTCGCGGATGGCCGCGCGCATCACGTCCGGCCGGATGCCGTCGAGCACCAGCAGCAGAACCTGCCGCCGGTCTCCGGTCTGTATCGCGGGCTCCATCAAGGCCCGCATATTGTAACCGCTAAGAACCCCTTCTCAGCGGCGGCCCCTCAGCGGGCCTCCTCAGCAACCTCCTCAATATCCTCCCCGACGGCCAGCCGGCTGCGGTGCATGCTGTAGGTAAAGTAGATTACGAGCCCGATCGCCATCCACACCAGGAACCGGATCCAGGTGCCCACCGCCAGGTTCAGCATGAGGTAGATGCACACCAGAGCGGCGAGTATCGGGACCACGGGCACCAGCGGCGTCCTGAAGGCCCGGTGAAGGTCGGGCCGGGTGCGTCGCAGGACTATTATGCCGATAGAAACCAGCACGAAGGCGAAGAGGGTCCCGATGTTCACCAGCTCGGCGAGGGTTCCCAGCGAGACGAACCCGGCCAGCAGGGCGACCACCACCCCGGTGGTTATGGTGATCCTGTAGGGCGTCCTGAACCGGGGGTGGACCTTCGCGAACCACGGGGGCAGCAGCCGGTCGCGGCTCATGGCGAAGGCCACCCGGCTCTGGCCGAGCATCAGGATCATGGTGACCGTGGTGAGGCCGCAGATGGCCCCGATGGAGACCAGCCCCGCCGCCCAGTCGAGGCCGATGCGGGAGAAGGCCGTAGCCATCGGGGAGGCGGTGTTGAGCTGCTGGTAGGGGACCAGCCCGGTCATGACCAGCGAGACGAGCACGTAGAGCACCGTGCAGATCGCCAGCGAACCCAGGATGCCGATGGGGAGGTCCCGCTGGGGGTTGCGGGTCTCCTCGGCGGTAGTGGCCACGATGTCGAAGCCGATGTAGGCGAAGAACACGATGGAGGCGCCGGTGATCATGC
>JADDKG010000353.1 GCA_020253895.1 Rubrobacter sp. | reverse complement strand
GGGAGGGCGGTGCTGTACGTAGACGTGGAGGAGAAGCACCTCAACAGAGGCGGCACCCTGCGCGGGGGCGTGCACGCCAGGCTCATCGACAGCGCGATGAGCCTCTCCCTCATAGCCCTCACGAATTCCAAGATTGCCACCACCCAGATGAACGTCCACTTCCTCGGGCCGGTGAGGGAGGGTCGCATGAGCTGCCGTGGGGAGGTTCTCCGCCGCACGCGCCGGACGGCGACGGCCGAGGGCAGGGTCTACGATGGAGCGGGTAACCTCGTCGCCATGGGTGCTGGATCTTTCAGGATCTTCGCTGGCAAGGCGCGCCTTTGAGTGTACAGGAGGTAGAACACCGGGATGGACGCTAGAGAAAGTACTCCGGATAACGCGCTGGACCTGTTCCGGCTGGACGGTAGGACCGCCATCGTGACCGGGGGCGGTCGGGGGCTAGGCCGGTACATGGCTGAAGCCCTTGCAGACGCCGGGGCCGGCGTGGTTGTGTGCTCCCGAAAGCTGGAAGCGTGCGAAGAAGTTCGCTCCAAGATCGAAGCCCGCGGCGGCAAGGCCCTCGCCGTCGAGTGCGACGTGATGGACCCTGAGCAGGTCGAGTACGTCGTCGAGGAGGCGGTAGGGAGCTTCGGGGCGGTGGACGTACTCGTCAACAACGCCGGCGCCACCTGGGGGGCACCGCCGCTGGAGATGCCGCTGGAAAAGTTCGACCACGTGCTGCGGGTCAACGTGCGCGGCACCTTCCTGATGAGCCGGGCCGTCCTACGGTGGATGGTCGAGCGGGGGCTGGGCGGCTCTATCATCAACGTCGCCTCGGTGGCCGGGCTCTTGGGCGGCCACCCGGCCTACATGCAGGCCGTGGGCTACAACGCTAGCAAGGGAGCCGTCATCTCGATGACCCGGGATCTGGCGACCAGCTTCGCGCGTCACTGGATCACCGTCAACGCCATAGCCCCGGGATGGTTCCCCACCAGGATGAGCGGGGCCCTGATTGAGAGGTTTGAGGAGAAGATGCTGGAAAGTATTCCGCTCCACCGTTTTGGGGAGCCGGAGGATATAAAGGGCATTGTGTTGCTGCTTGCCTCGCGGGCCGGCGCCTACATAACCGGCCAGACCATCGTCGTGGACGGCGGGCAGACAGCCTGGTGATACAGCCTGGCGATAAATGGGGCGGCCCAGCGAAGAGGAGAGTATAGCCATGGCGCTTAATATGTCCATGATCCTGGAGGAGAGCGCTCGGAGCGGGCCGGGGAAAACCGCGCTCGTCCTCGGCGAGCGCCGGATGAGCTTCGCCGAGCTCGACGGTGCCGCCGACAGGTTCGCTGGTGCGCTCGGCTCCCTAAGGGTGGAGCCCGGCGACAAGGTGGCTGTGATGGTCCCTAACATCCCACAGGTCATCATCGCCTACTACGGTATCCTGAAGGCCGGCGCGGTGGTCGTCCCGCTCAACGTGCTGCTGCGCGCACCCGAGATCACCTACCACCTCGACGACTCCGACGCGGTCGCTATGGTCGCGTGGGAGGGGTTCCTGCAGGACGCGTGCGGCGGCTTCGGCGGTGCCCAGAGGTGCCGGGAACTCATCGTGGTCGAGAGCCTCGGCGAGAAGGCGCCGGAGGATGCGCGCAGCTTCGACGGATTGCTAGAAGAGCATCCGCCACAGTTCGACTTGGTGCAGACTATGCCGAACGACACGGCGGTCGTGATATACACGAGCGGGACCACCGGGCGACCGAAGGGCGCCGAGCTGACCCACTTCAACATGCTCTTCAACGCCCTGTGCAACGCGGACAAACTGCTGGAGGTACGCGAGGACGACGTGGGCATCGCGGTCCTGCCACTCTTCCACATCTTCGGGCAGACCTGCGTCATGAACACCAGCATCTACCGGGGCAACACGGTTGCCATGGTGCCGCGCTTCGAGCCTGGGGCGGCCCTTGATGCGATCCAGAGCGCCGGCGTAACGATCTTCACCGGCGTGCCCACCATGTACCAGTACCTGCTCCGCCACCCGAATCTCGACGACTACGATGTCTCCTCCCTACGCGTGGGGGTATCCGGTGGGGCTTCGATGCCTGTGGAGGTCCTGAGGGCCTTCGAAGAGAGGTTCGGCATCGTGATCCTGGAGGGCTACGGGCTCTCTGAGACGAGCCCGACGGCGTGCTTCAACCGCTCCGCCGAGGAGCGCAAGGTGGGCTCAATAGGGCTGCCCATCTGGGGGACCGAGGCGAGAGTGGTGGACCGGGAGGACAACGAGGTCCCGCGCGGGGAGCGCGGTGAACTGGTGCTGAGAGGCCACCACGTCATGAAGGGATACTACGGGAACCCCGAAGCGACCGCGGAGGCGATGCGGGGCGGCTGGTTCCACACGGGTGACGTCGCCACCATGGACGAGGACGGCTACATCTTCATCGTGGACCGGGTAAAGGACATGATCGTCCGCGGCGGCTACAACGTCTACCCGCGGGAGGTGGAAGAGGTCCTCTACCAGCACCCGGCGGTCGCCGAGGCCGCGGTTATCGGGGTTCCGCACGAAGAGCTCGGCGAGGAGGTCGTGGCAACGGTAGTCCTCAAGGATGGGGCCTCGGCCACTGAAGAGGAGCTTATAGCCTTCACAAAGGAGCGGGTGGCCCGCTACAAGTACCCCCGGCGGATCTTCTTTATGGACGAGCTCCCCAAAACCGCGACCGGCAAGATCCTCAAGCGCAAGCTCGCCGGGACTGCACGGGAAGCCGTGTAGAGAGGAGACAAAGGGGACATTACGCCGGCTGACCCTCGGGGACAACAGGCTTCTATTGGAGTATGTGGTCGCCAAGCGCTTG
>JADDKG010000352.1 GCA_020253895.1 Rubrobacter sp. | reverse complement strand
GGAACGGCCCGCGCATCACCGCCAGATTGAGGACGAACAGGACCCGGGCCAGCGCCGCCATGCCGGGGCTTAAGGGCTCGAGCCACCGTTTCTGTCGGTCGCCGAGCGCTTCTTCGGGCCGTTCCAGAGGATCGGTGAGGCGCTCGGCTTCGCCGGCTTCGGCCACCTCACGCAGAAGGTCGCGCACCGTGCCGATGCGCTCGATGGCCTCCTCGTCCAACTCCACGCCCGTCCTTTCGCCGATCTCCAACGTGAGGTTCACCCACTCCATCGAATCTACGCCCAGGTCCAGCTGCGGGCTCGTCTCCGGGCTCAGGCGCGCCTCCGGATAGCGGTCGGCGAGCAGGTCCCACACCCTTTTGGCCGCCGGGTCTTCCAGCAGGGCGCGGTCCTCCCTGGACATCTCCTCTATGGGGATGGGGCCAGTCTCTACCGGTCCTTCCTCGCCTTCCTTTGCCTTCTCGTAGCGCTCCTTAAGGATGTGCCGGCGGAGCTTGCCCAGCTGCGTGTACTCCAGCGGTTCGCGGGTGACGGCGTAGTCGGAGATCCTCTGGTAGGAGGGAAGGTTCTTCGAACGCTCCTCGACCGCCTCGCGGATGGCCTCTTCGATCTCTTTGCCGCCTCTACGGATCTCGGCCGCCTCCGGCACGATCAGGGCCACGAGGCGCCCTTCCTCCTCCAGAACCCCGATCTCGCGAATAACAGGATGCTCCAGGTACGCCTCTTCGACGTCCTCGGGCTGGACGTTCTCACCGCCCTCGGTGACGATGAGGGTCGAAGCCCGTCCGGTGACGTACAGGTAGCCGTCCTCGTCGAAGTGGCCCAAATCCCCCGTGCGGAACCAGCCGTCGTCAGTAAAAACATCCTCGGTCTCCCCGGGCATGTTGCGGTAGCCGGCGAAGACGCCCGGTCCTTTGGCCAGGATCTCTCCTTCCACGCGGGCCTCGTCGGTCCGCTGCTCCTCCTTCGATCCGTCGGGCACGGCGGAGGGGTCGACGCGGACCTCGACGCCGGGGACCGGTTGTCCTGCGCTGCCGAGCTTCGAAGTTCCTGGCGGGTTCAACGTCAGGAGGGGGGAAGTCTCGGTGAGGCCGTAGCCGACGGCGACCCGCCAGCCTAAACCCTCCAGCTTCCACGCCAGATCCTCGTCGAGCGCCGCGCCGCCGGAGGCCAGGATGCGCAGCCTCGGCCCGAACCTCCTGTGCAGCGGGCGCAGCAAGATTTTGCCGGCGCGCAACCCCAGCCGGCGGCGCAGCCAGGCGCTCGAGCCTGCGCCGGTCCTGAACAGGGTTGCGGCGATCCGGCCTCCGGATTTGCTTCTCTCTTCTATGCCAGAGTGCAGCGCCTCGTACAGCCGCGGGACGCCCACGATCAGGGAGGCCTCACCCTCCCGCAGGGCGCGCACGATCTGCGGACCCGTAAGCGACTTCGGCAGGACGATGGGCAACCCGGCCGCCAGCGGCGTGAGCATCCCGATCACGAACGGGTAGACGTGGTGTAGCGGTAGCGGCAAGAGAACCCGATCTTCCCCGGTCACCAGATCCGCTTCGAGCAGCGTCTCTAGCTGGAACGCCAGGTTGCGGTGGCTTAGGGGTACGCCCTTGGCCACGCCCGTCGTTCCCGAGGTGTAGAACAGCGTCGCCACCTCGTCCGGATCGACGTCCGGCGTATCGGCGCCTCCGTCCGCCAGCAGGCTCCTCCAGCCCCGCGCGTCGTGTTCCGGGGCGTCGAGCAGCACCGGTTCCGGCGCGTCTTCGAGGTCGAGACGTCCGAGCCTCTCCGCCTGGTTCGTGGTGGTGAAGATGAGCCTGGCGCCGCTGTCATCCAGGGCGTGGGAGAGCTCCTCGTCGTCGAGCTGGGCGTCCAGGGGCACCACCACGGCCCCGACCCCGATCGCCGCCAGGCAAGCCGAGATCCACTCCGGGCTGTTGCCGGCCAGCAGCGCCACGTGATCGCCGCGCCCGATGCCCACCTCGGCCAGACCACGCGCCAACCGCCGCGCGTGGTCGGCTAGTTCGGCGTAGGACCAGCGCTCGATGTCCTCTTCGCGCGGTGCGAGGACGGCCGGCTTCTCCCCGTGCTCGGGGAGGGTCTCGATCAGCGTCCCCAGCGTGCGCAGCTCGTCCATCGTCCCTACTTGGAGTAGTAGGCTTCCTCTATCTCCATGACGCTTATGTACCCCGGTTCGCCTGCTTCGATGGGGAAGCCCTCCACCAAAAACCCGGAGAGCCGGACGTGCTGCCCGGCGTACTCGCCCAGGTCCTCGGTGTCGCTCTTGAGGGCGTAGGCAACCTCCTCTTCTTCCTCGTCGAGCAAAGCCCACTCGGTACCGTACAGACGCCTGAACCCAACGTCGTCCATCTCTTCCAGCCTGCCTTCGGCTTCTACCTGTTGGTCTTCCACGCCATCCACCTTCTTCGTCTGGATCGGACCTACACCCAAGTATTCCCTGAAAACCGTCTATCTCATCCGTCGCGGCGGGCGTAATCCCATGCGGCCCCGAGGTCCTCTACCACCTGCTCTCTCATCCGGGCGTAGTCTTCGCTTCCGGCACCCCGCAGCCGCAGCAGGTAGGCCGGGTGGTAGGTCGCCAGCGCGGGGAGCCCCAAAAGCTTCGAGCGCAGGATGCTGCCGCGCCCAGCTCGCATGGTGAACGACCTGTCTATGAGGGCCTTGGCCGGGGTGGTGCCCAGCAGAACGAGGACCTTGGGCCCTATGGCCTCAAGCTCTTCCTCCAGAACCTCGATCCCCTCCCGGATCTCCCCGGCGCGCGGCGGGCGGTTCTGGGTGCGGCCCCCGGCCTCTTTCGTCGGGCGGACCTTCACCACGTTGGTCACGTAGACCTCCGAGCGGTCGATGCCGGCTTCCTCGAGGAGCTCGTCGAGCAGCTTCCCGGCCCTGCCGACGAACGGCCTGCCCTGCTCGACCTCCTGCTTGCCCGGGGCCTCGCCTATGATGGCGAGCCGGGCGCCCGGCCGGCCCTCCCCGAAGACCGAGTCCTCGCCGAACCGCTCGGCCGAGCTCTTCCGGATCCTCTCCCACGCCTCCCTCTCACCCACGGCTGCCTCCCCGGCTCTCGGGCTGGCATGCCGGGCAGTAGTAGGCGGTGCGCCCGGCCGCCCTCATCTTGCGGATGCCTCCGTTTCCCCGAGGGCACCTCTCGCCCTCCCGCCGGCGGGGGAGCAGGAAGTAGCCGGGGAGCTCGTCCGGATCCACCCCCTTCTCTATCGCCGTCCATAGCACGCTCCGGATCGCCTCGAAGAGCCTCCGGAGCTCCGCCTCTTTGAGATGTGCCGCGCTCGTCCCGGGATGCAGCCGGGCCTGGAAGAGAACCTCGTCGGAGTATATGTTCCCGAGCCCGGCGATGACCCCCTGGTTCATCAGCACG
Organism: Rubrobacter sp.; assembly: GCA_020253895.1. Lineage (GTDB taxonomy): Bacteria > Actinomycetota > Rubrobacteria > Rubrobacterales > Rubrobacteraceae > Rubrobacter_B. The sequence continues at coordinate 3,736 of JADDKG010000352.1, read as the reverse complement.
GATTTCACCGCGCCCCTCCTCCCTCCGACGCGCTCCCGGAAGGAGGGGTAGTCCAGCTCCAGCGCGTCCGGCCCCAGCCCTTTCTCCTCCACGAACCTCTCCGGATCCCCGACGGGGTACACTCTCCCCAACACCCGCTGGTCCGCGAAGGCGAGGCGCCCTCCGCCCGCGAAGGCGAGGAGCAGCCGGACGTGCGGCGGCTCCTCCTCGCCGTTCCGCAAATACCTCAGGCTCCCCGTCATCCCAAAGTGCAGCAGCAGCCAGCCGCCACCCTCGATGCCGGCGAAGAGGTTCTTGCCGTGGCGGCGGGTGGAGCAGAGACGCCGTCCCTCCGGCGCGCTCTGAAGCCCGCGGACCGAGGCACCGACCGGTACCCTGCGGTCTTTTACCCTTACTCTTCCGACCTTTCTGCCCGGCGAGATGCCCTCCAGATGCCACCTGAAGATATCCGCCTCCGGAAGCTCCGGCATCGTCTCGCCCTCCCTTCGCCTCGGGGCCGATTTCCACAAATATTACGCGATGGGTTGGGTTCTCTACCGTTGGACTTCCTTCTCTCTCCGAGCCGCGTGGCCTCTTGCGCTCGGATAGAATATCCGGCCATGAGCGAAGGGCCTTCGCAGCTCGAGATCCCGCTCGCGCTGGTGGTGCGGGCCCCGGATGAGCCGGGGATCCTCCACGAGCTTACCGGGGTGATCTTCGAGCACCGGGCCAACATCACCTACATCGATATCTCCGAGCGGCGTGGTGGGGAGTGCGCGATCTACTTCGAGCTGGAGGATGCCTCCTCCCCCGAGGTTCTTATCGAGGACCTGAGGGCGCTCCCGATCGTCCGGGAGATAGAGCGCGCGCCCTCCTTCGCCAAGGTTTACGGCAAGCGGATCATCGTGATCGGCGGCGGGGCCCAGGTGGGACAGGTGGTAGTCGGGGCGGTCGCCGAGGCCGACCGGCACAACATCCGGGGGGAGAGGATCTCGGTGGACACCATCCCCCTCGTCGGGGAGGAGAACCTGGCCGCCGCCGTGCGGGCGGTGGCCAGGCTGCCGCGGGCGGTGGCGCTGGTGCTGGCCGGCGCGCTGATGGGCGGGGACGTGACCAAGGCGGTCTACGAGATAAGGGAGCGGGGGATCATCGTGCTATCGCTGAACATGTCCGGCAGCGTCCCGGACGCCGCCGACCTGGTCGTCAGCGACCCGGTGCAGTGCGGGGTGATGGCGGTGATGGCCGTCTCCTCCTCCGCCCGCTTCGATATCAGCCGGCAGAGGGGCCGGCGCTACTAGCGGCGGCGAGCACCTCGTCGGCGTGGGTCTCGGGGGAGACCTCGGGGTAGACCCGGAGCACGGTCCCCTCCGGGTCTAGCAGGAAGGTGACCCGCCGGGCGTAACCCTTCTCGGAGAGGATGCCGAGGCTTTTTGCGGCCTGACCGTCCTCGTCGGTGAGCAGGGGGAAGTTGAGCCCGTTCCGCTCCCGGAAGCGCCGGTGGGACTCGGGGGGATCCAACGACACCCCGTAGACCTTTATCCCGGCCCGCTCGTAGTCGGGCATCCGGTCCCTGAAGGCGCAGGCCTCCTTGGTGCATCCCGGGGTCTGGTCCTTGGGATAGAAGTAGAGGACGGTCGTCTGCCCGAGAAGGTCCCGGGTGGAGACCCTCTCACCCTCCTCGGTCACGAACCAGAGCTCGGGGAAGCGCTCCCCTTCCTGCGGCATCCCGGCCACGCTCCGCCTCCTCTCTTCTCGCCTCTTGCAGAGCGGGGTTAAGTCTAACCCGGCAGGGCGCCTCCGGTCTGCGAGGAGACCCAGTAATGGACCACGTAGACGCCGGCCGCGACGAGCAGGGCCGCGGAGGCGAGCCGCACGTAGGGCATCGCCCTCCGCAGCCGCTTCACCAGCCCCTGCTTGAAGAGTCCCAGCGCCAGGGTGAGGGCGACGAGCACCGAGGCCATCCCGAGCCCGAAGGCGAGAAACTGCCCGATGCCCGCGAGCAGACCTCCCGAGGCGAGGCCGGTGCCTACCACCACCAGGAAGACCGGCAGGGTGCAGCTCAGGGAGCCGACCCCGTAGGCGAGCCCGAAGAGGAAGAAGCCCCTCAGGCTCACGTCGGCGGGGTTGCCTATCCTCGCCCCAAGCCGCCCGAAGGCCCCCGCGTGGACGGTGCGTCCGGCGAGCATCCAGACCCCGAGCACTACGAGCGCCACCCCGATCAGGACGCCCACCCACGGCATCGCCGAAAGCAGCGCTACCCCGCCGGAGGAGACGGCGAGCCCGACCACGGAGAACAGGAGCACGAAGCCCAGCGAGACGGTCACGCCGACGAGGAGCGCCCGCAGCAGGCGGGCGGCCACCGGACGCTTCCCGAATCCCTCCTCCTCGGCGCCCAGGTAGAGCGAGAGGTAGGCCGGGAGCATGGCGAAGCCGCAGGGGTTGACGGCGGCGACCATCCCGGCGCCGAAGGCGACGCCGAAGGGCAGCGCCCCGGAGAGGGTGGAGATCCACTGGGCCACCAGCTGCTGTATCTCGCTCACAGAACCTCCTCCAGCTCCTCTCTGAGCTTTTTCTCGGGCGTGGGTACCGCGTCCCTGTAGGCCACGCGCCCCCGCCGGTCCAAGATTATGGTGGTGTCGAGCGCCCGCACGCCGAGCGCCCGGGTGAACCTGCCCGTCCTGTCGATGGCCCACGGGAGATCCCCTATCCCGCCGGCACGCCGGAACCGCTCTATGGTCTGGGGGCTGTCGTTCGGGTCGGCGGAGACGACGAGCACCTCCAGCCCTTCATCCTTGTAGCTCGGGTAGAGCTCCGACCAGCTCCGGGCCTCGGGGATGCAGCTTCCGCACCAGCCGGCCATGAAGTAGAGGGCGACCACCTTCCCCCGCTCGTCCGAGAGGTCGAATCTCTCGCCGTCGAGGGTCTCGATGCTCGGGGCCGTGGCTACCGCGCCGCCGGTCCCCTCGGTCGCGGCGGTCGTCGCCTGTACCGTCTCCCCGCGACCCCCGGATGTTCCTTTCCCGGCTCCGGCGCCGCCGCAGGCGCCCGCAACGAGCGCGGCCGCGAGCAGGACCGCCACGGCGGCCGCTCTCTTCTTCGCCGTAGTCAATGCCGCCTCCCTCCGACGGGCTTCCTAAGCCCGGCCTTGCGGTCGTCGGAGGGCGGGGGGCAGCAGTCCTGCGTTTCTTCGGTCGCGCGCACGCCTCTCCTGGCCCGCCGGCTCAGCAGGTAGAGCCCGCCAGCGAGCGCGACCGCGAAGTAGACGGTCGCCCCGGCGAGCACCCACCCGATGTTCGCCCCGAGGGCCGCGGCGGCCGCCGTGCCCCCGAACAGGCCGAGCATGGCCGGCAGCAGCAGTGCCAGGTGGCAGGGGCAGATGAGCAGCGCCGTCACCACCAGCAGATAACCCGCGATCCTTCTCAACTTCTTGCCCCCTCGCGCCGGCGCTTCCGGCTACAAGAGGCCGGAAGCGGTGCCCGGAGCTCTAGAGTTCGCCGGTGACCTTGCAGGCCTCGACGTGCTCCCGGTTGTCCGCCAGGAGCTCCTCCGCCAGCCGGAGCATGCTGAGCACCCGCTCGTCGGCTATCGCGTAGTAGGCCCGCCTCCCCTCGCGCCGGGCCCGGACGTAGCCGCACCAGGCGAGACACCGCAGGTGGACCGAGACCCGCGGCTGGGTCGCGCCTACGGCCTCGACGATCTCGGAGACCCCGGCCTCGCCCCGCCGCGCCAGGTACGCGAGTATGGACATAGACGGAAG
>JADDKG010000351.1 GCA_020253895.1 Rubrobacter sp. | reverse complement strand
TGCCGTTCGAGCGGATAGCGGGTCCCGAGTACCCGCCGATGAACGGCATAACGCGCCCCAAGCTGCACAGGATCCTTCAAGACGCGGTCAAGGAATCCGGAGCCAGAGTCCGGACGGGGCTCACCGTCTCCTCCATCGACCAGCAGGAAGATGGGGTCGAGGTGCGGTTCACCGACGGCACCTCGGGCCGCTACGACGTGCTCGTCGGCGCCGACGGTCTCCACTCCCTGATACGGAGCCTGGTATTCGGTCCGGACATCAGGCCGGAGTTCACCGGGCAGGTGGTCTGGCGTTGCAACGTGCCCCGGCTGCCGGAGGTGGACCGCATATGTGTGTTCCAGGGGCACAAGAGGAAGGCGGGCTTCGTGCCGCTCGCACCGGACCTGATGTACATCCTGCTCATCGAGGAGCCGCCACCGGACTCGCCGCCCGGGAAGAAGCTGCCCGACGAGAGGCTGGCCGAGATCTTCCGCGAGCGCCTCGCGGAGTTCGGCGGCCCCGTTGCAGAGGTGCGCGACAGGTACATTACCGACTCCTCGCAGGTGGTCTACCGTCCCGTGGAGATGCTCCTTCTATCGCCGCCGTGGCACCGCGGCCGGGTCGTTCTTATCGGCGATGCGGCCCATGCCACCTCGCCGCACATCGGGCAGGGGGCTTCGATGGCCATAGAGGACGCCGTCGTGCTCTCCGAGGAGCTGGAGAAGGACGTCCCCATTCATGAGGCGTTCGAAGCCTTCATGCGGCGGCGGTACGGGCGGTGCAAGTACGTTGTGGACGTTTCGACCGAGATCGGAAGGGGTGAGATGGACCCCTCGCTCGGCATCGACCCGGCGGCTCTCACCGGGCAGAGCGCCGTCGTCTTGGCAGAGCCGATATAGGAGATATATGAACCCATCTGACACCCCGAACACCTGGTTTGCGCTTGGGACCTTCGCCGCCGGCGGCCGCGTCTTCCCGGGCCTGGTGCTCGAAGGCGAGCGGGTGGTGGACCTGTCTGAGGCGAAGATTCCGGGCGCCGGCGCCTCGCCCTTCTCCTCGAGCCGCCAGGTCTTCGAGGATTGGGAGACTAACTTCGCGGCGCTTGCCGCCTTCGCGGAGCGCGGCGATGCGGATACCCATGAGCTCACCGCATTGCGCGTTCTGCCACCCGTCGAGCCGGTCCAGATCCTGCAGAGCGGGGCCAACTACCACAGGCACGTAGTGGACCTGATCGTCGCCGAAGCGAAGGCCGGGAACCCCCGGATGACCGCCGAGGAGGAGGCGGAGGTGCGCCGGCGCGGAGAACGGCTGATGGACGAGCGCGTCGCCTACGGCGAGCCGTACCTGTTCCTCGGATCTCCGGCGGCGATGTGCGGGGCCTACGATGACGTCGTGCTCCCGCTGGAAGGCGAGAAGCACGACTGGGAGCTGGAGTTCGCCGCCGTCATCGGGAGGAGCGGGCGGCACGTCCCTCCGGAGCGCGCCCTCGACCTCGTCGCCGGGTACACCATCGTCAACGACATCACCACCCGCGACCTCGTCTATCGTAAGGACCTCAAAGCCATAGGCACCGACTGGCTGCGCTCCAAGAACGCGCCCACCTTCCTCCCGACGGGTCCGTACATCGTGCCGGCCGCCTTCGTGCCCGATACGAGCGACCTGCGCATCACGCTCAAGTTAAACGGCAGAACCATGCAGGACGAGTCCACCTCGGACATAATCTTCGACGTCGCCCGGCTCGTCTCCTACGCCTCCTCCAGGGTTATTCTCCGGCCAGGAGATCTCATCCTGACCGGCTCCCCCGCGGGCAACGGCTCGCGCTGGGGCCGCTTCCTCAAAGAAGGCGACGTCATGGAAGGCACCGTCACAGGGCTCGGGCACCAGCGCAACCGCTGTGTCAGGGAATCTGCGCCGAAAGGGATCCCCGGCCGAACTCCAGGGAGGAACCCGTGTTGAGAGGCCGCGCGCCGACCGTGGACGTACACGCCCACGCGGTCGTGCCGGAGGCGTTCGAGATCGTCGCCGGTGAGCCGGGCTTTGAGCGGGAACGCGAGGCCGACCTCGCCAACTTCGGCGCCGAGACCATGAAAAACCAGCGGGCGCTGCTGGAGAAGATCGGGTCCCTCCTCACCGATCCGGAGCGGCGGCTGGAGAAGATGGACCGCCAGGGCGTGGACGTCCAGCTGGTGAGCCCCTCTCCGGCGCACTACCATACCTGGGCCGGCCCGGATCTCGCCCGGCGGATCTTCCGCGCCGTCAACGAGGGGATCGCCGAGCTCTGCGCGGCCCGCCCGGACCGGCTCGTAGGGCTCGGGATCGCCCCGATCCAGCACCCCGACGTCGCAGAGGAGGCTCTGGTGCACGCCGTCCTCGAGCTTGGGCTAAAGGGCGTCGAGATAACGACCGCAGCAGCAGGCCGGGAGCTGGACGACGAGGAGCTCGAGGGATTCTGGGCACGGGCGGAGGAGCTCGGCGCGCTGGTGTTCGTGCACCCCTGGGGCTGTACCTTGGGAGAGCGCCTGAACCGCCACTACCTGGCCAACATCGTCGGTAATCCCGTTGAAACCACGGTGGCGCTCTCGCACATCATCTTCTCCGGGCTACTGGACCGGCGGCCGGACCTCAGGATCCTGGCGGCCCACGGCGGCGGCTACCTGCCCTTCTACACCGGCCGCTCCGACCACGGCTGGAGGGTCAGGCCCGAGATCCACACCCCGGAGAACCCTCCGAGCAGCTACCTGAAGAAGCTCTACTTCGACTCCCTCGTCTATGAGCCCGGGGCGCTCGCCGACCTCGTGCGGACGGTCGGTGCCGATCGCGTGATGCTCGGGTCGGACTACCCGTTCGACATGGGCGTGGAGGATCCGGTGGGGCACGTCCGCGCGGCGCCCGGGCTGAGCCCGGCGGAGAGAGAGGCCATCTGTGGCGGCAACGCCGCAGAGTTGCTGCGGCTCCCGCCGGTCGGGAACGATCCGGCGTGCCCGCGGGATCTGCCATCCTGAAGCGAGCCTTACCCACATGGACGTTATGCGGGGAGTGTTGGATATCAGATGCAGGGCCTGGTTCTGGATGCACCTGCCTGGCAGGGAGGAGGGCGTATGCGCATAGCCAGATACGAAGCCGGAGGTGCCGAGCGGATCGGCGTCGTCACCGGAGAGGAGATCCGGCCGCTGCCGGAGGGCACGGGGTTGCTGGACGTGCTTGCAGCAGGTCCCGACGAGCGCGAGCGGATCGGGCAGACCGCGGAATCGCCGGTTCCGCTCACCGAGATCCGGCTGCTGGCCCCGCTCCAACCTCCCACCCTGCGCGACTTCGTGGTCTTCGAGGAGCACGTGGAGGGGATTAGACGGAGCGTCTCCGAGGAAGGTGGGGTGCCGGAGGCGTGGTACGAGATCCCGACCTTCTACTTCAGCAATCCCCACGCCGTGATAGGCTCCCACGACCCTGTGCCCGTTCCGCCGGGGTGCAGGGCGCTCGATTTCGAGCTGGAGGTCGCCGCCGTCGTTGGCAGGGCCGGGAGCAACCTTACACCTGAGGAGGCCGGGGGGCATATAGCGGGCTACACGATCCTG
>JADDKG010000350.1 GCA_020253895.1 Rubrobacter sp. | reverse complement strand
GTGGTGGCCTCGCACCTTCTCCTCGTCGGGCCCGACCGGGTGGGGGGATACCTCAGCGGGGCCACCGAGGAGGCCTTCCGGCGGTACGCCGTCTACCCGCTCTACGTCCGCGACGGGGTGGAGGCGGCCCGCTCGCGGGGCCTTACGGCCTTCGACCTCATGTGGGGCACGGGCGAGCACAAGCTGCAGTGGCGCCCCGCGATGGTCCCCAGCCGCCGGGCGGTCCTCGCCCGCCACCGGCTCCCGCTCTGGGCTCCCTACGCCGGGTACCACGTGCTCCGCTCCCGGGTCAAGGCCGCCGCGGACTCCGGCTCGGCCCCCCCGCCTGTGATGCTGGCCGCACGGGCCTACCGGGCGGCGCGCCGCTTTCTCCGGCAGAGGGCCGCAGCATGAGGGTGGTATTCTTCACCAGCGACCGGTTCTCCCGCAACGAGGTCTTCCGGTACATGTACGCCCACGTGGCTGCCGCCTGCGGCGGGGCCCCGATCGTCGCCGTCCGGCGCCCGCCCGGAGCCCCCGGCGGCCCCCTGGGGCGGCTGAGGAAGAAGCTGCGGGCCGGGGCGGGCCCGCTCGGCGTGCTGGAGCTCGCCGCCTCCTACCCGCTGCAGAGGACCCTCGGGCGCCGCAACGACCGGCTGGCGCTCGCGGCCGTGGGCGCCCTCCCCCGACCGGACGTGGAGCCGGACCCCGAGGAGGCCGCCTACGTGGACACGGTCAACGGTCCGGACGCGGTCGCCGCCCTCCAGGCGCTCCGGCCCGACGTGATCGTCCAGTTTGACGCCGGCATCCTGCGCCGGCAGGTCTTCGGCATCCCTCCCCTCGGGACCCTGAACCTCCACCCCGGCATAGCACCCCTGATCCGGGGCCGCAACCCGATCTACTGGGCCCTCTGGGAGCGCGAGCCCGGCTGGCTGGGCGCGACCATCCACCACATCGACGCGGGCATAGACACCGGGCCGGTTCTGGCCTACGCGCCGGTAACGCCCTCCCCGGGCGACGCCTACCCGGATCTCTTCGCCCGGGTCTACGAGGCGGGGGTCGCGCAGCTGGTGTCCACCCTCCGCAGGCTGGAGCGGGGCGAGCGGTGGAGGGTGGAGCCCGCGCGCGGCCGCAGCGTCTACCGGACCACCTTCCCCGGATGGCGCCTCGCCCTGCTCGAGGTCCGGCGCAAGTCTTCCGGCGGAGCCCTCATCACCGCCCCCGGATGAGCCTGACCGCCGCTCCCGGCAAGCTCCTCGGCGAGCACCGCCGGCCGGCCGCGAGCCTCGCGCTGGGCGGGCTCGCGCTGCTCGCCTCCTGGATGGGCCACCGGTACGGCGGCTACTACGTGGGGACCTGGGCCCCGGCCGCCCTCATCACCGCCGGGCTGCTGCTCCTCCTGGCGGCCGCCGGCGCGCTCGGGAGGATGCGCTCCCCCTGGGGGACCGCCGCGGCCGCCCTGCTCACCGGCTACACTGCATGGACCTTTCTCTCGCTCCTCTGGTCCCCAGACCGCGGCGAAGCCTGGCAGGGTGCGGGGCTGACCCTCCTGTACCTGCTAGTGTTCTGGTCGGCCCTCTCCCTGTTGGCCTCCGGGGCCTCCCGCCGCTGGGCGTTCGCGGCGACGGTGCTGGGCCCGGCGGCGGTCGCGGCCGCAACCCTGCCCCGGCTCGCTCCGGAGGCGGAGGGGATGTTCGTCAACGGGCGCCTGCTGGGCACCGCCGGCTACTTCAACGCAGAGGCGGCCTTCCTGCTGCTCCCTTTCTGGGCGGGGGTCTATCTTGCGGGATCCCGGCGGGTAAACCCGGCGCTCAGGGCTCTCTCGCTCGCCTCCGCGGTGCTCTGCTCCCAGCTTGCGGTCCTCACCCAGTCGCGGGGGGCGGTGCTCGTCCTGGCTGCCTCGCTCCCGGTGTTCTTCCTGCTCTCCGGGCAGCGGCTGCGGGGGGTCCTGGCTCTGCTGCCGGTCGCGGCGGCGCTCGTTATTACCTTTCCGGGGCTGAACGGGGTCTACCTCTCGGGCGGCGGGGCCCCTCTGCAGGAGGCGGTGCGCAGCGCCGTGCCGCACGTGTGGCTTGCGGCCCTCGGCGCAGGCGCCTACGGGATAACATGGGCCCTGCTGGATGCCCGCTGGAGGCCCCCGGCGGGCGTGGCGCGGGCCGCCGGGGCGGTGGCGTTCGCCGCGGCGCTGCTCGCGGTGGCGGCGGGCGGGGCCGCCTTCTACGCCCGGGAGGGGAACCCCGTCCGCTGGGGGCAGGAGAAGATCGAAGCCTTCCAAAACGACGACCGCTCGGGCCAGGAGCAGAGCCGCTACCTGAGCGCCTCGGGCTCCGGACGGCTCACGATGTGGCGGGTGGCGTGGGAGGACTTCGTCCGCAACCCGGTGCTGGGGGTGGGCACCCACAACTACGAGGCCACCTACTACCGGCTGCGGGAGGAGAGGGCGGGCTACGTCCGCCAGCCGCACTCGCTGCCGCTGGAGGTGCTGGCCGAGCGGGGGTTGGTGGGCGGGGTGCTGCTCTCTGGCTTCCTCGCGGTGTGCCTCGCCGCCGGGCTCAGGAGGCTTGGCGGGCTGAACGCGGAGGGGCGGGCCCAGCTTGCCGCGGCTTCCGCGGCGACGGCGTACTGGCTGGTCCACTCCAGCCTGGAGTGGTTCTGGCAGTTCCCGGCGATCGGGGTGCCGGCCGTGATCTACCTGTCCCTCCTGGCGGCTCCCTGGACCCGGCGGGAGGATGAGGATGCCCGGCGGCGCCCGGAGCCCTCCCTGAGGGCCGCCGGGGTCGGGCTGGCCGTTCTGATGGTCGCCACCGCCCTCCCCCTCTACGCCGCCGACCGCTACGCGCAGCAGAGCGCCGCCGCCGACAATCCCTGGGTGGCCCTCGAGCGGCTGGAGACGGCCCGCCGCTTCAACCCGGTGAGCGCCGAGCTGCCGCTGCGGGAGGCGGCCATCCTGGAGAGGGTCGGCGACTGGCCGGGCGCGACGGGCGCCTACGCCGCGGCGATCCGGCTCTCCCCCGAGCACTACGCCCCCTACGCCGCGCTGGCGGGCTTCTACGAACGGCACGGCGATGCGGAAAACGCCCTCAGACTCTACAGAAAGGCGCTGGAGCTGAACCCCCTGGAGCCTGCCCTGCTGGGCAAGGTGCGGCGCCTCGAGGAGGCTAGTCCCAGTTCGCCCGCTCGCGGATGAGCTTCGCCGCCTCCGTGCGGTTGCGGACCTTGAGCACCTTGTAGGCCGCCCGCAGGTGCTGCTTCACCGTGGACTCCGAGAGGAAGAGGCGCCGGCCTATCTGGGCGTTGGTCTGCCCCTCGGCGACGAGCTTGAGGATCTCCTGCTGGCGGTGGGTCAGGCCGCTCAGGTCTACCGGCTCCCTCCCCGCCACGAGATCCCTGAGCAGGTCCCGCGGCACCGCCACCTCCCCGGAAGCGGCCACCGTGAGG
>JADDKG010000035.1 GCA_020253895.1 Rubrobacter sp. | reverse complement strand
CGGAGCTTCGGGGAGGTGCTGGACCTCAACCTGCTCGGCACCGTGCTCCCGAGCCTCGTCTTCGGGGAGGCGATGGTCTCCGGCGGGCGGGCGGAAGGGTGCATCGTAAACGTCTCCTCCATGGCCGCCCTGCGCCCCCTGACCCGGGTGGCGGGCTACTCGGCGGCCAAGGCCGCCGTCGAGAACTTCACCCGCTGGCTCGCGGTCGAGCTGGCCCGCAGGCACGGGCCCGGCATGCGGGTCAACGCCGTGGCCCCGGGGTTCTTCCTCGGGGAGCAGAACAGGGACCTGCTGGTCGACGGGGAGGGGAACCTCACCCCCCGCGGCCGGGCGGTTATAGAGCACACCCCGATGGGCCGCTTCGGGAAGCCTGAGGAGCTCGCCGGGGCGGTGGTGTGGCTCTGCGGCCCCGCCGCCAGCTTCGTCACCGGGGCGGTGATCCCCGTCGACGGCGGCTTCAGCGCCTTCGGCGGGGTCTAGGGAGGACGTATACTTCATGGCAGTCATGGGCACCGACGGCAGACCCGGCAGGCGCAACGGGCGGCAGGGCGGGCCGATGTACCAGCAGGTGCGCCAGGACCTGCTCGCCCGCATCCGGCGCGGGGAGTTTCCGCCCGGCAGTTTGCTGCCCTCGGAGAGCCAGATCTGCGAGCAGTACGGCGTCAGCGTCACCACCGCCCGGCGGGCCTTTCTGGAGCTGGTGAAGGAGGGGGTGGTCCGGCGGAGGGCCGGGGTGGGGACGATGGTCGCCCCGAGGATCCGGCGGGCCCGCATCGCCTTCGCGAGCATCGACTACACCGGGGATGCCTGGCGCCACATACCCAGCGTGATCGGCGAGATGTTCGCCGGCATCGGCGAGCACGCCTGGCGCAGGGACGCGGTGCTGGAGATCGTGGGCGTGGAGGACGAAGAGGCCGAGGGGTACCTCAGGAGGGTGGCCGAACGGCGGCCGGTGGACGGGCTGCTCTTGCGGGTGGCCAACGATATCCGCGGGGAGCACCTGGACATCCTGGAGCAGGCGGGGATGCCCTACGTGCTCATAAAGCGCCACATCCCCGGCCGGAGGATGAACTGCGTGATCAGCGACGACGTCACCGGCGCCCGGATGGCGACCTCGCACCTTCTGGAGCTGGGCCACCGGCGCATCGGCTTCGTGTGCGGCAAGCCGCGCCTGATGCTCAACCGGGAGCGGCTCGCCGGCTACCGGGAGGCGCTCGCGGAGTACGGGGTGGGCTTCGACGCCGGGCTCGTCCGCCAGGAGGAGCACTTCACCACCGAGATGGGCTACCGGGCGGTGCGGTCCCTTCTGGAGATGCCCTCCCGGCCGAGCGCCGTCTTCGTGGCGAGCGACACCATGGCCATCGGGGGTTACGAGGCGGTGTGGGACCTGGGGATGAGGATCCCGGACGACGTCTCCATCGTGGGCTACGACGACATCCAGGCCGCCTCGGCCCTCCAGCCGCCGCTCACCACCATAAGGACCTCCTACTACGACTTCGGCCGGCTGGCGGCCCAGCTGCTGCTGGACCTCATCGAGGGCCGGGAGGTGGCCCCGCAGCGACGGGTGATCCACCCAACCCTCGTGGTGCGCGGCTCGACCCGCCGGCTCGGGCCGGGAGAGGAGGCAGAGCATCGTGACACACCACCCCGGCAGCCCGGGCAGGCGTCCTCCGGGCAGCTCTCGGGCGTCGGCCTGCTGTGCTCAGGCCTCGACCCGGCCCTCCGGCAGGAGGTCGTCCGGGCCTGCGCGGCGGAGGGGGCCATGCCGCTCGCCGGGGAGGATGCGCCCCCGGGTTTGTGGGTGCAGGGGCTCTCCCTGTGGCAGGATCTCGGGACCAACCTGCGGCGGGCCCTGGAGCGCGGCCGGATGGCCCTGCGCCGGATGGGGGAGGGGGCCGCGCTGGTCTATGTGGTCTCCGCCATGTCCCCCGACCCTGCCCTGGGCGGGATAGAGCACGAGGCGATCCGCGCCGGGCTGGGGCGGGTGGTCCGGGTGCTCGCCGGGGAGGGCGCAGGAAGGGGGGTGCGGGTGAACGCCCTGCTGTGCCTGGCGGACCGCCACGAGCTGGAGACCGAGCGGGCCGCGGAGGTGGCCGGGACGGTGGTCTTCCTCGCCTCGGCGGCCGCCAGGAGCATAAGCGGTGAGATCCTCACGCTCGACTGGCCGCCGGGGGAGAAGCCCGGCCCCTGACCCGCCCCGGGAGGGTCGCTACCTGCGCCTCCGCCCCCCGGCCCTGTTGGTGAGCAGCGGCGAGAGCCCGGGGCGGCGCCGGGAGAGCCTGGCGTCGAGCGAGGCCTCCTTGGCCGCCGGGCTGAAGAGGATGATCAGGGAGAGCACCGCCATCACCACGTTTATCGTCAGGAGCTGGGGGGCGCCGAGCCCGGTGCCCAGGCTGACCCCGCCCTGAGACAGGAGGATCATGAGGCTCAGCGCGATGCTCCCGAGCGCGGCCAGGTTGGTGAGGAGCCCCAGGATGAGCGCGATCCCCATCGCCAGCTCGGCCGCCCTCACCACCTGGGCCACCAGCTCCGCGTTGGGCACGACGTTGTTCTGCATGAAGACCCGGAAGAAGGCCGGCGCGGCCGAGATGAACCCTCCGGCCTGCAAGCTGGCCGCGAACTCCCGGGGGAAGTCCGGGTTGAGCAGCTTCTCGATGCCCCCGTTGAGCCACACGGCTCCTACCAGTATCCGCACCCACGTCATGCCGTTCACCGTATGCAACCTCCCTGCGGCCCATTCTACCCGCCCCCGGGACCGGCGTGGCGCGGGCAACCGGAGCCGGAGCCAGTACGTATAACCCTTTGCTGGCCCGTTACGGATGAGAGGAGCTCTGAGGATCTTGGACAGGAGACCGGTGGGGATCTCTCGGGAGGGCTTTCTCCGGCTGGGTGCCGCCCTCGGCGCGGCCGCTGCTTTGGGCGCGTGCGGCGCCTCCGGCGGGGACCGGGATGGCGGCAGCGCCCCGTCCGGAGAGGGCGGAGGCGCCTCAGGGAGCAGCGGCGCCGGGGGCGAAGCCATCGCCGCAGCCTCCGAGGTTCCGCCCGGGGAGGCGTTGCGCTTCCGGGAGAACGGCCGGCCGGCGCTCCTGATCCACCTCCGCAACGGGGACTTTGTGGCCTACTCCGCGGTGTGCACCCACCAGCAGTGCACGGTCGCCTACCGGGACGGGCGGCTCGCCTGCCCGTGCCACGGCTCGGTTTTCGATCCGGCCAACGGGGCGGAGGTGGTCGCCGGTCCCGCGCCGCGCCCGCTGCCGGAGATCCCGGTCCGCCTCCGGGACGGGAGGGTCTACCGGGCGTGAGGGGGGCGTCGGCACCCTAACCGGCGGGCGTCTTCCGGGCGGGGGCGAGCTCCCTGTAGGTGACCTCTCGGAATATACCGTCGTATAGCACCCGGCCCTCCTCTACCACGGTCTTGTAGACGACCCACCGTGTAACGCGCCTCCCCCGTTCGTCCGCGCCCTCGTAAACCTTCTCGGAGCGCATGGTGACCCGCCTGCCGTTCG
>JADDKG010000349.1 GCA_020253895.1 Rubrobacter sp. | reverse complement strand
TCCGCCTGATGCGGAGCACCGAGCGGCGCCCGGTGAACATCGGAAACCCGGACGAGTACCGGGTCCGGGAAGTGGCGGAGACCATCCTCCGGCTCTCCGGCAGCCGGAGCGGGATCTCCTACCGGCCACTGCCAGAGGACGACCCCAGGCAGCGCTGCCCGGATATCTCCCGCGCCCGCGAGGTCCTCGGCTGGGAGCCCCGGGTTGGGCTCGAGGAGGGGTTGAGAAGGACGCTAGAATGGTTCTCCGGGCACGTACACCGAGCAGGGGAGAAGACCGGATGAGGGTACTGGTTACCGGCGGAGCCGGGTTTATCGGGTCGCACGTGGCCGAGCAGCTACTCTCCCGCGGCCACGAGGTTGCCGTGCTGGACAACCTCTCCACCGGCAAGCGCGAGAACGTCCCCTCCGGGGCCCGCTTCTACGAGGTGGACATCCGCAGCGGCTGCGCGGAGGTCTTCGAGGACTTCAGGCCCGAGGCCGTCTCCCACCAGGCGGCCCAGATGGACGTGCGCCGCTCGGTGGCCGAGCCGGACTTCGACGCGGAGGTGAACGTGATCGGGACGGTCCGGCTGCTGGAGGCGTGCGTCCGGGGCGGGGTGCGCCGGGTGGTCTTCGCCTCGACCGGGGGTGCGATCTACGGCGAGCAGCGGGAGTTCCCCGCCGCCGAGGACCATCCGGAGTTCCCGATCTCACCCTACGGGGTCTCGAAGCTGGCCGGGGAGCGCTACCTGCACTACTACAACGCCCAGTACGGGCTCCCCTACGCCGCCCTGCGCTACTCGAACGTCTACGGCCCGCGGCAGGACCCCCACGGCGAGGCGGGGGTGGTGGCGATCTTCTGCGGCCGCCTGGCCGCCGGGAAGCGGGCCACCATAAACGGCACCGGGGAGCAGACCCGCGACTACGTCTACGTGGGCGACGTGGCCCGGGCCAACGTGCTGGCGCTGGAGAACGGCATCCCCCCCGGGGCCTACAACATCGGCACCGGCGTCGAGACCAGCGTGAACGAGCTCTACGAGCGGCTGCGGCGGCTCTCCGGGCGGGAGGACCTGGAGCCCGAGCACGGCCCCGCCAAGCCCGGCGAGCAGCAGCGCAGCTGCGTGGATCCCTCCCTCGCCGGGCGGGTGATGGGCTGGCGGCCCGAGGTGGACCTCGACACGGGGCTTAAGGAGACCCTGCGCTTCTTCGGGGCCCTGTAGGGCCTCCTACCCCACCCGCTTCACCCGGACGGCATCGGCTATGACCCAGTCCTTGCCGGCCACGTTGCGGTGCACCCGGACGTACACCCGGTCCCCGGTCGCCATGGTGTAGGTGCCGAGCTTCACCCACCGGCCGCCGTTCTTCTCCTGGTTGACGACCCGCTTCTGCCAGCCGCCGACCGTCCTTATGGTGTAGCGGGTGTGCTGGTTGTAGCCGACGCTGGCCGGCCACCAGGCGAAGACGGCGTACTTGCCCCGCTTGGGGATCTTGATCCTGTAACTGGCCGGGTCGTTGACGTTGCGCGGCTTGGCGGCCCGGTAGTTCTTGCCGTACTTCTGGGAGTTCCAGGTGTTGAGGTGCCACGCCTCGGAGGCTCTGAACCTCGGGGAGGAGTTGTCCACCACCTGCTTGTAGGTGTTGCTCCCGGCGTAGCTGCGCACCAGCCGCATGTAGCGGTCCCAGTTCCAGTAGCGGCCCGGGTCGGTATGGGTCGCCCCAGGTACCTCGCTGTGCCCGATGATGTGCTTCCGGTCGATCGGGATCCTGTACTTCTTGCACAGGTAGGCGGCAAGCCGGGCCGAGGAGCGGTACATGGCGTCGGTGAACCACCGCTTCTCGGAAACATAGCCCTCGTGCTCGATGCCGATGCTGTGGATGTTGTAGCTCCAGTTTCCGGCATGCCAGGCGATGTCCGCCTCGCGGACGCTCTGGCCGATCTTGCCGTCGGAGGAGCGTACGGTGTAGTGGGCGGAGACCTGGGCCCGGTCGTCCT
The DNA here is from genome assembly GCA_020253895.1 of Rubrobacter sp. Lineage (GTDB taxonomy): Bacteria > Actinomycetota > Rubrobacteria > Rubrobacterales > Rubrobacteraceae > Rubrobacter_B. Next base: position 4,426 of record JADDKG010000349.1, on the reverse strand, counting down.
TGAACCAGTTTATTGCGCTGGACCAGGAGCCCTGGGTGACGTGGATGACGATCCGGTTTATGTCGTAGGTGCGCTCCCGGTTGGAGTCTGTGTAGTTGTTGGAGTGGGCCCCGTACCAGGTCGCCCGGCCGTAGTCCGCGCTGGCCATGGTGGTGTAGACCTCCTGGGTCTCGGCCTCCGGGTGCGCCCGGAGACGCACCCTCTCGCCGCTCGAGATCTCCGCCTCCGCCCCCTTCTTCAGGGTCTCGTAGACCTGGTTGGCGTAGAGCACCCCGTCGCCGTACTCGGCCACCGCCTCGTACCAGCCGTTTATGTCGCGGGGCTTCTTCTGGCCCTGGATCTCGGCGAGCACCGCGGCCCCGCCGCGGATGTTCGCCGCCCGCTCGCTCTTGAGCCGCTCAGGGGAGAGTCCGGTGAGCTCCGAAGCCCGCCCCAGCGTGTCCTTCGAGGGGTTGCGGACGAGCGCCATGATCCCGTACTGGCCCCGGCCCTCGATATCGCCCTTCTCGTAGTCGCTGGCCTCCGGCGGTGGCATCTCCCAGCGGGTGTTCACGTAGCCCATCGCCTTCAAGAGGTCCGCCGGCACCCCGTACTCGGCAGCCGCCGCCCGGAACTCCCCTTCGAGGCTTCCTCCCTCCCGGGCCGCGGCCCCTCCGCCAGAGCCCGCAAGGCCGAATGCCAGTACCGTTGTCAGGGCCAGAAAGGCCACCGTCGCCGCGCGCAAGGTCCCCCTCCGATACACGTCTTTTGTTTTCCTGCCACAAAGAATTATCGGGTAGGGAGATTGAAAACTTAAGAGCTTTGCTGAAGTTTTCCAGAATTATCTCAAAGGGAAGGCGGCGCTCGGGTTTGCAGGGGTTGCTTAAAGAATGTTAACATTTGTGCCATGGCCGGGTTCGTGGGTTCCATAGTCCGCAGGATCAGGCGCGAGGATGAGCTGGCGCAGGCGAGACGACGCATAGCCGCTCTGGAACGGCGCCTCCGGCGGATGGAACCCGACCGGATGGTGTGGATCTTCGGTGCCGGCCGCACGGGGAGCACCTGGCTCGGACGGATGATGGGAGACCTTCCGGGGTACAGCTTCTGGAACGAGCCGCTGGTCGGCTACATGTTCGGCCACCTCTACTACAACCGGGGCGAGTATCTGCACGGCTCCCGGGGTTTCCTTCTGGGCGGGGACAAGAAGACCTGGCTCCCTCCGATGCGGCGGTACATCCTGGATGCCGCGGCGTCCAAGTTCCCCCAAGTCGCCAGAAACTCCGGGTGGCTGGTCGTAAAAGAGCCCCACGGCTCCATAGGGGCGCCGCTCATAATGGAGGCCTTGCCCGAAAGCCGGATGGTGCTGCTCATCCGGGACCCGCGGGACGTGGTCGCCTCCAGGCTCGACGCCCGCAGGCCCGGCGGGTGGGCCAGGAAGCGGCGGCGCTACGATGAGGTCGGCGACGAGAACGCCTTTGCGAAGGAGCTCGCCCGCGCCTTCCTGCGCGAGATGCTCCCCGCGCGGGAGGCCTACGAGAGGCACGAGGGCCCGAAGGTGTTGGTCCGCTATGAGGAGCTCAGGGCCGACGCCCTGGGGGTCATGCGCGGGATCTGTGGTGCGCTGAAGCTCCCGGTGGACGAGGAGGCGCTTGCAGAGGTCGTCGAGAAGCACAGCTGGGAGAACATACCCCGGGAGGAGAAGGGGCCTGGCAAGATCCGCCGCAAGGCCACCCCTGGCGGATGGCGTGAGGACCTCACCGGGGAGCAGATCCGGGCCGTGGAGCGGATCACCGCGGGCTTCATAGAAGAGTTCTACGGATCCCCATGATGCGCGCCGCTTCCCGATGAACTTATCGGGCCGACCGGGGCCTTCAATGCTCCGTTACAGCTGGACCTGCGCGGAGTATGAGAGCGGGGAGGGGAAGTCTACGATCTGCGGGGGGATCCCTGCTGGCTAGAGAACCGCGCGCCGCTGCTGGAGGCAGAGGACTTTCGGAAGCTTCGCTCGCGGCTTGCTAGATTAAGCGAGTGCGAAGGAGAGGAATGCGGGGAGCTGGAGAACCAGAGACCGTCTCCGCAGCCGGAGGGCCTGTGAGCCGGCCGGTGGTTTCGGTCGTCATCCTCACCCTCAACGCCGGGCGGGAGTTCGAGGAGCTCCTCCGGCGTGTCTCGGGGCAGCGGGGGGAGTTCGAGGTGGAGATGGTGGTCGTGGACTCCGGCTCCACGGACGGGACGGTGGAGCTTGCCCGGCGCTACGGGGCTACCGTCCACCGCATCCGGAAGGAGGAGTTCAACCACGGTGCGACGCGGAACCTGGGGATCTCGCTCTCCTCCGGAGAGTACGTCGCCCTGCTCGTCCAGGATGCCCTGCCGCTCGACGAGAGCTGGCTTGCAGCCATGGTGGAGAACCTCGAGCGCGACGAGCGCGTGGCGGGGGTGTACGGACGGCAGCTCGCCCGCCCTGACGCCAGCGCGTTCACCAGGGCGCTTCTCGGCAGCCTCGCCACCGCGAGCGTCGAGCGCCGCGAGCAGTTCGCCGGCGACCCGGAGCGGTACGGGAGTTTACCACCGGCGAAGCGGCGCCGCCTGGCTGCCTTCGACAACGTGAGCTCCTGCATCCGACGCTCGGTGTGGGAGCGCTTTCCCTTCGACAGGACGGACTTTGGGGAGGACATCCGGTGGGGCAAGCGGGTGGTCGAGGCCGGCTACAAGCTGGTGTACGAGCCGCGCTCCGCCGTCTACCACTCGCACGAGCGGGGGGCGATGTACGACCTGCGCCGCTACTACGTGAACCAGCGGGTACTCATGGAGCTCTTCGGGCTCCGGCCGGTTTCGAACCTGGCCCGGCTGCTCGTGGCCATACCGCGCTCCACGCTCTACCTCTACCGGCTGCTGCGCAGGAACGAGGAAGCTGCGGCCGCCGGGGCTCTGCTCCTGTTGGCGGCTGCGGCGCGTTACGCCGCAACCTCCCAGCTCGGCAACTATCTCGGGGTCAAGAGCGCCGCGCTGGCCCGGTTGAGCCCCCGCCTCTACGGCCGGCTGCACGGCTTCCTGAGCCGCGGCATATGAACATATATAATCCTCGCCCGTGGATGCCGCCCGGATCATAGAACGCTTGAGGGACTACAGGGCTCAGAACGAGCTCTTCGACCGGTTCGTGCGCACCGTAATGTCCAACGAGCATGCAGCTCGGGTGGTGCGGGCCGCCGTTGCGGGCGTCTCCGCAAAGGTTCGCCACAGCGCGCCTTCCGGCCGGTACGATACCGTCTTCTTTATAGCCGGGGAGATGCGCTCCGGTACCTCCTGGTTGCGGCGGACCCTGAGCGCCCACCCCGAGATAGCCTGCGGGCATGAGGGCAGTTTCTTCGGCCGGGACTACGAGCGGGAGGAGATCCCTGTCTATCCCGGTCCGGTCTCCAGCCTCACCCGGGCGCTGGCCGGCTCGGAGGAGCTGAGGGTGTGGCACGGCCTCCCCTGGAACCGCTGGGGGGACGACTACGAGGCCGACCTCCGCAACCTCGTCCGCCTCTCGGTAGACTACTTCCTCTCCAAGGAGGTGGCCCGGACCGGGAAGAGGATCGTCGGGGATAAGAGCCCGCAGCACACCGAGAACCTGGACGAGATCCACGAGTACTACCCCGACGCCAGGATCATCCATATCGTCCGGGACGGGCGGGACGTAGCCGTCTCCGCCATGCACCACTGGTGGCGGGAGGCCAGCGACCGGCCCGGGGGGATCTTCCACCTGACCCAGGAGGAGCTCGAGATCCGGGACGCGTACCTTGGGGACCGGGAGGGTTTCCTGGCGGAGGGGCGTTCGATCTTTACCGAGGAGCGGCTGCGGCAGCTGGCCCGCCGCTGGAGCCACCGGGTCGGCAAGGCGCACCGGGACGGAACCACCCTGTTCGGTGAGAGGTACCTCGAGATCCGCTACGAGGACCTGCTGCGGGACACCCCGGCCACCCTGTTCAGGGTCCTGGAGTTCCTCGGGGCCCGGCGCGGTGAGCCCCTAATCGAGCGCTGCATCCGGGCCAGCAGCTTCGAGCGCGTTTCCAACCGCCGGCAGGGCGAGGAGGACGCCCAGTCCTTCTTCAGGAAGGGTGTTGCGGGCGACTGGAAGAACGTCTTCACCGAGCGGGACCGGCGGGTGTACGGGGAGATCGCCGGGAAGCAGCTGGCGGAGATGGGCTACGAGGTACCGTGAGGATCCTGTTCGCCGCTCACCAGTTCTTCCCCGAGCACTACGCGGGGGTGGAGATCGTCACGCTGGGGCTTGCCAGGGAGCTGCGCTCCCGGGGGCACGAGACGTTTGTACTGGCTCCCAAGAGGAGCATACCGGGCAATAACATCGAGCCCGGCCAGGTAGAGGACTACGAGTTCGAGGGGATCCCTGTGCGCAGGGTGGGACGTCCCAAAGAGGGTCTGAACCGTCCCTACCGCCTGGACT
>JADDKG010000348.1 GCA_020253895.1 Rubrobacter sp. | reverse complement strand
GAGCAGCGGCGAGGGGGGGATCGTGGACCTTCTGCAGCACCTCACCCTGCCGGTTCTGAAGCTCTCAACCATCAGCATCGCGGCCTACAGCCGCTTCCAGCGCAGCGCCATGCTCGAGGTCCTGAACGCCGACTACCTGCGCACCGCCCGGGCCAAGGGCCTGAGCCAGCGGCGGGTCTACCTCAAGCACGCCCTCAGGAACGCCCTTATCCCCATAGTGACCCTCATCGCGCTGGATATGGGGGCGCTGCTCGGCGGGGCGATCATAACCGAGACCGTCTTCGCGTGGCCGGGGCTCGGGTTCTTGCTCGCCGACGCCCTCTACAAGGGCGACTACAACGTGGCCCAGGCGCTCCTGATGATCTCCGCGATCCTCATCGTGTTCTTCAACTTCGTCGCGGACGTCGCCTACAGCCTCGTGGACCCCAGGATCAGCTACAGCTAGCCGGAGGAGAGAAGAGCGTTGGTCGAGCACGAAAGACAGGTCGCCGCCGGGGCCGGGCAGGCACAGGTGGCCGAGCCGCCGGTCTCCGAGGGATACGGGAAGATCGAGGGCAGGACCCAGCGGCAGATCGTCTGGCGCCGCTTCAAGCGGCACCGGCTCGCGCTCGTCGGGGGGGTGGTGCTGATCTTTTTGTACGCCGCTGCGATCCTCGCTCCCTGGATCGCCCCTTACGGCTACGACGAGATAGACGTGACCGCGCTCAACCAGCCGCCCAGCCTGGAGCACCCCATGGGCACCGACCGGCTCGGTCGCGACGAGCTGACCCGGGTGCTCTACGGCGGGCGGGTCTCACTCATGGTGGGCCTGTGCGTCGGGGTCTTCTCCACCCTCATCGGGGCGGTGGTGGGCATAGTCTCCGGCTACTACGGCAGGGTGGTGGACACGGCGCTCATGGGTTTCACCGACTACATGCTCGTGCTGCCCTTCCTGCCGCTGCTGCTGGTGCTCGGTAGCCTCTTCCAGTTCACCCCGGTCACCATAACCTTCGCCCTCGTGTTGCTGCTGTGGATGGACCTCGCGCGGCTCGTCCGGGGGCAGGTCCTCTCGCTGCGGGAGCAGGAGTTCGTGCTGGCGGCCCGGGCCATCGGGGTCTCCGACCTCAGGATCATGCTCCGCCACATCCTGCCCAACGTGGTCGGGGTGCTGGTGGTCAAGGCCACGCTGGCGGTGGCCCTCGCCATACTCCTGGAGAGCGCCATCTCCTACCTGGGCTTCGGCATCCAGCCGCCGACGCCCTCATGGGGTAACATGCTCACCGACGCCCGGGCCACGATGACCACCCAGTGGTGGCTCACCGTGTTCCCCGGCCTGATGATCGTTATAACCGCGTTGTGCGTGAACTTTTTGGGCGACGGCCTCCGCGACGCCCTGGACCCGAAGGCGGTGGAGTGATATGGCGATGCTGGAGGTGAACAACCTGAAGACCTACTTCCACACCGCCGACGGCGTGGTGAAGGCGGTGGACGGGGTCTCCTTCACCCTGGAGCCGGGGGAGACCCTGGGGATAGTGGGCGAGTCGGGGAGCGGCAAGAGCGTGACCGCGCTCTCCATCATGCAGCTGAACCCGCAGCCCCCCTGCGAGTACCCGGAGGGGGAGATCCTCTTCGAGGGCAAGAACCTGCTCGGGGCCTCAGAGAAGGAGATGCAGAGGATCCGGGGCAACGACATCGCGATGATCTTCCAGGACCCCATGACCTCGCTCAACCCGGTCTTCACCGTGGGCGACCAGATAGCGGAGGCCATCCGCATCCACCAGAAGGTCTCCAAGAAGGAGGCCCGGGAGCGGACCGTGCAGGTGCTGCGGGACGTCGGGATCGCCAACCCCGAGCAGCGCGCCCGCGAGTACCCCCACCAGTTCTCCGGCGGGATGCGCCAGCGGGCCATGATCGCCATGGGGCTGGCGTGCAACCCCAAGGTTCTCATCGCCGACGAGCCCACCACCGCGCTCGACGTGACCATCCAGGCCCAGATCCTGGAGCTCATGGTGGACCTGCAGGAGAAGTACGGGACGGCGATCATCATGATCACCCACGACCTCGGGGTGGTCGCCCAGATGGCGGACAAGGTGATGGTGATGTACGCCGGGCGTTCGGTGGAGCAGGGGCCGACCGACCCGATCTTCTACGACCCTCTGATGCCCTACACCTGGGCGCTCCTGCGCTCCATCCCCCGCCTGGACACCGCGGGGGAGGTCCGGCTGCTCCCCATAAGGGGCCAGCCGCCGAGCCTGATCTTCCTGCCCGAAGGCTGTAACTTCCACCCGCGCTGCCCGTTCGTCAAAGACGAGTGCCGCAGGGTGGACCCGGCGCTCGAGGAGAAGCGCCCGGGGCACTCGGCCGCCTGTATCCTCTCCCTCCAGGAGGTCGAGGAGAAGAAGCGTCTGGTCGATGAGGAGCTGGGGGTGGAGAGATGACGTCCGGCGGCGGCAACCTGCTGGAGGTCCGCAACCTCAAGATGCACTTCCCCATCCGGGCGGGGGTGCTCAAGCGGACCGTCGGGCACGTAAAGGCGGTGGACGGAGTGGACCTTGCGGTGCGGCCCGGAGAGACCCTCGGGCTGGTCGGCGAGTCCGGGTGCGGAAAGAGCACCCTCGCCCGCTGCATCCTGCGGCTGCTCGAGCCCACCGAGGGCGAGGTGATCTTCGATGGGCGCAACATCCTGGAGCTCTCCCGCAAGGAGATGCTGCGGGTCCGGCGCGACATGCAGATTATCTTCCAGGACCCCTACGCCTCGCTGAACCCCAGGATGACGGTCGGGAACATTATCGCCGAGCCGCTCAAGACCCACCGGGTGGGAGGGGATATCAAGCGGCAGGTGCAGGAGCTCCTGGAGATAGTCGGCCTCTCGCCGGAGCACTACAACCGCTACCCGCACGAGTTCTCCGGCGGCCAGCGCCAGAGGATCGGGGTGGCCCGGGCGCTCGCCCTGAAGCCGAAGCTTGTGATCTGCGACGAGCCGGTGAGCGCCCTCGACGTCTCCATCCAGGCCCAGATCATCAACCTCCTGCAGGACCTGCAGAAGGAGTTCGGCCTCACCTACATCTTCATCGCCCACGACCTCTCGGTCGTCAAGCACATCTCCGACCGGGTGGCGGTCATGTACCTGGGACGGGTGGTGGAGATCGCCGACCGCAAGACCCTCTACGAGCGGCCGCGACACCCGTACACCACGGCGCTGCTCTCGGCGATACCCATCCCCGACCCGGAGAAGGAGAGGGAGCGGCAGCGGATAGTGCTTGAGGGGGACGTTCCCTCCCCGGCCAGCCCGCCTCCGGGGTGCACCTTCCACACCCGCTGCCCGCGGGCCCAGCCCTACTGCTCGGAGCACGTCCCGGACCTCGACACCCAGGTGGAGAACGGCCACCGGACCGCCTGCTTCTTCCCGGTGATGGAGGGGCAGCCCATCGAGCGGCCCG
>JADDKG010000347.1 GCA_020253895.1 Rubrobacter sp. | reverse complement strand
GGTTGTGCTCCCGGATGCTCTTCAGGTAGCCGTAGCCGATGATCGGCTGCAGCAGCAGGAAACCAAACCCCCACACCATCCCCCAGTGGCCCATCCAGTCGTAGTACTCGCGGTCCTCCTCCGTAGCGCTCTTCAGGTAGCGCCAGGCCGCCCACCCGCCGATCAGGAAGCCCACAAACGAGATGTTCCCAATAAACCGGTGCATGTTCAGGGGGACGAAGGTGGGGTTCAGGAAGGTCGCCCCCACGTTCGTCGCCGGGGCCTCGGAGGGGGTGAGCATGTAGGAGCCCACCACGTTGATGAACGTCTGCTGGGCGAGCCCGAAGAGCCCTGCCATGAACCCGAAGACCACGTGCAGACGCTTCCGGTAGGCCATCCGGTCCCAGGCGTTGTACCAAGCGTACAGCAGGATTATCTCCCCCACGAACATGAAGGCCTCGGCCAGCAGCGCCCAGAACATGATGTTCTGCAGATACGACCAGAACACCGGGTAGAGGGTTATGAGCATCAGGACGAACGTGATGGCCAGCGCCGAACCGGAGGCGAAGATCAGGATCGTGAACTTGGCGGCGTTGCGGGCGAAACGGTCGTACTTGGGCTGCTTGGTGACCAGCCCCAGGTACTCGCTCACCGGAGCGACCATCGTGATCCCTATGACGAAGGCGGCGATCAGGATGTGGGGCATCACCAGCACCGGGATCAGGGCGTCGTTGCCGAGGATCGGGAACTCTATGTCGCCTACCGGCACGTCTCGCACCTCCTCAGGACTGGGGGAAGTTCAGGATCCTGACCAGCGTGAGCAGCATGTTGAGCACCACCGCCAGCACGATGAGGAAGGCCACCACGGCGGCGAACGGCCGCCGGGAGAGGCTGTGGCCCGGCTCGCGGTCCAGCCAGGGGACCGCGAGCAGCAGCAGGAAGAACAGTAGGGGTATCACCACGCCGCCGACCGGGATCAACAGGGAGCCCGGGAAGAACATGAGCATCTGGTCGTAGAAGAAGAAGAACCACTCCGGGCGCGGCACGTAAGAGGTGGTGGAGAGGTCCGCGGGCTCGGTGAGCGGCGCCGGCACCAGGTAGGAGAGCGCCACCACCACCCCGAGCAGGACCGCCGAGACGGTGAGGTCCGCCACCACCTGTCCCGGGAAGAAGGCCATCGGCCTGTCCGGCCGCTCGTAGACGTTCTCCTCGGTTATGACCTCGCCGTCCTCTACGGGACGGGCCGGCCCCCGACGGGTCTCCATCCCTTACTGCTCCTCCTCCTCCGCGTAACCCTCGAGCCGCCTGCGCTCCCGCAGCCTCGCCAGCCGCTCGGAGTACTCGAACTCGCTGCCGAACTCCCCGTGCTTGCGCAGCAGGAACAGGTGCACCCCGATGAGGGGAGCGAGCAGGGCGGGCAGCAGCCACACGTGGATGGCGAAGAGCCGGGAGAGCGAGGCCGGGCCTATGGTGTCCCCCCCGAGCAGGAAGGTCACCACCCAGTCGCCGATGAGCGGGGTGTAAGAAGCGATCATCACCCCCACCTCCCAGGCCCAGAAGCCCTCCTGGTCCCAGCGCAGCCCGTATCCGGTAAAGGCCAGGAAGGTGACGATGAAGATCAGGAAGACCCCCACCACCCAGTTCATCTCCCGCGGCCGCTTGTACGCCCCGCTGAGGAAGGTGCGCATCATGTGCAGCCCGATGACCACGATGAGAGCGTTGGCCGACCAGAAGTGGATGCCCCGGATGAGCTTCCCGAAGTACACCTGGCTCATCATGTAGTAGATGGAGTCCCACGCGTGGTCGGTGGTGGGCACGTAGTAGAAGAGCAGCAGTATCCCGGTGAGAAACTGCAGGGTTATGAGAAAGAGCGTCGCGCTCCCCAAGGTGTAGAGCCACCTGCCCCGGCTCGGGACCGGTTCGTAGAGGAAGTGCTCGGCCATGGAGACGATGCTGGTCCTCTCTTCCAGCCAGTCGAGAGCCGACCTTCCGAGCCGGGCCGCCCGGGTCCTGTTAGACGACATACGGCTTGCCTCCCTCGAACTCGTGCCTGACGTAGATGCCGCCGTCCCGGCGGATCTCGAACTCGTAGCGGTACAGGCCGCGCGGCGGCGGGCCGCCCACGTAGCCGCCGTTTATGTCGTAGATCCCGCCGTGGCAGGGGCAGAGGATCTCGTTCCGCCCCGGAAAATAGCGCACGGGGCACCCGAGATGGGTGCAGTGGTTGGAGAGCACGTTGAGCCTCCGGCTGAGCTCCCGGATCTCCCCGGGGCTCAAAGGCCCCCGCTCCCTGCCCTCCAGCAGCGGGGGCAGTTCGCCGTCCCTCCAGGAGACGAGCACGGCGTTCGTTATGCTCCCTTCCCCGAGCAGCTCCCCGCCCCCGTCGTAGGTCTGCCGCTGGGGAAACTCCACCCGGTAGACCCGCACCCCGCCGCCGGGCACCTCGAAGACCGACCCGACCGGCCGCCACACGTCCGGGACGTCGGAGCGCCCCCGCAGCACCGAGTCGATGGCGGGGTCGAGCAGGTAGACCGCCGGGGGGATGGTGAGCACGGCCCCCACCAGCGCCCCGAGCCCGCCCAGCAGGAGGAACTGCCCGCGGCTCACCGGGTCCTTCTGCAGCTCCCCGGCCATCCGCTACCCGCCCCCTCCCTGCCGGCCGACAAGGTCCGGCACCACCGGCGTCTCGGGCGCCACCCGGTACTCGTCCTGCCCGTATATGGTGTAGGGGGCCCGGGAGTTGGACTTCATCCAGCCCATCCCGAGGGTCACCACCGCGGCGAGCACCCCCAGCGCCACCAACACCGCCCGGTAGCCCCCGCCAGGGCTGCCGAAGCCGAAGCGCCGGTGGGCCCGCAGGTAGGCCACGAGCGAGCCCAGCGTGGCGAGGACCATGATGAGCATCATGATGTAGCGCATGTACAGAAACGGAACCTCGGCAAGCGGTGAGATCGCATACAGCCCGCTCACCGCCGCCACAAGCCCAAAGAACCTTATG
>JADDKG010000346.1 GCA_020253895.1 Rubrobacter sp. | reverse complement strand
GAGGCTCCCCGTTACCCACTTCCGGGAGAACGCCGCCCGCCAGAGCGGGATCTACGAGCGGGTCCGGGACCTCTCCGACGAGGGGGTCCGCAACGCGGTGCGGGCCTGCTGCGCCGACGAGGTGTGCCTGAAACGGGTCATGTGGGACATAGACCCTGAGACACCCCTCGGGGTGGAGCGGGGCTCCGGCGAGATCCCCTGCCCCGAGCCCTGCAGCCTGTTCGTCTCCTTCGCCCGTCGGGTGCGGCTCTTCGAGCGGGAGGAGCGCTACGCCGACGAGGCGGGCCTCACCCCCTCCGAGCGTGAGGACCTGGCCGCGCTGGTGGAGGCCGCCGCCTCCGGCGAGGTCCGCTTCGCCCGCGAGGCAGAGTTCGAGGAGCCGGTAAACGAGCGCCGGATGCGCTACCGGCGGATCACGCTCGTTCCCAAGCTGCGCCGCCCCACGGAGCGGTAGCCCGCTCCGTAAAAGAAACGTTCCCTCTTCTGCCGCGTACCCTGTTTTACGGAGGCCCGCTTGCGGGTAACACGGCACGAGGAGAGCGAAACAAGGAGGTATTGAGGGTTGGCAGCAAAGCGCAGGGGCGCAAGAGCAGGAGCCAGGATAGGGGCCCGGCTGGCCCCGAAGGCGGGTAAGGTGGCGGCGAAATCGGCCTGGCGGCTGGGCAAGGCCGAGGCCAGGCTCGCCCGCAAGGCCCTCAGCCCCCGGGAGCCCCGTGGCAGCCGGTACCTGAAGTACGGGGTCTTCACGCTGCTCGGCGTGGGCATCGGGGCGTTGCTGGGGCGCCTTCGTGGCGGGGGCACCGCCGAGGGCTGGGGCGGGCCGCAGGAGGCCCCCTCTCCCGCCGAGCAGGCCCGCTCTGAGCCCTCGGCCGGGCCGCTCATCGGCGAGGAGCCCCGTCCCGAGAGCGACGTTGCGACCGGCCAGGAGGAGGAGGTCGAGCAGCGGATCAGGAGCGAGATCGGCACCGACCCCCGCACCGCCACGATGGGCCGGTTGAACGTGGAGGTCAACGACGGCGTGGCCGAGCTCCGGGGAGAGGCCCCCTCGGAGGAGGCCCGACGGGCCGCCGGGGAGATAGCCTCCCGGACGGAGGGCGTCAGGGAGGTGCGCAACCTCCTCACCGTGAACCCCGAAGGTCCGCAGCGGGAGCGGCAGGCCGGAGAGCCCGACCGGCCCTCCTGAGAAGCGTAGAAAGAGACAGAGGGGCCGGGCTCTTCGCCCGGCTCCTCGACTTTTCTCTCTAGTTGCGTATGAGGCTCAGCACCTCGTCCCTTACCCGCTCCATCGTCTCCTTTTTACGCGCCTCGACGTTCAGGCGCAGCAGGGGCTCGGTGTTCGAGGGCCTCAGATTGAACCACCAGTCTCCGGCGTCCACCGTCAGGCCGTCCAGGTGGTCGGTCTCCACCCCGCCGCGCTTGAGGTAGAAGCTCTCCACCTTCTTCAAGACGGCCTGCTGGTCCTCCACCTCGGAGTTTATCTCTCCGGAACGGACGTAGGGGTCTATGGGCTCCAGCAGCTTCGAGATGGGACCGTCCTGGCGGGCCACCAGCTCGGCCACGGTCAGCAGCGCGATGATGCCCGAGTCGGCGAAGTAGTTGTCCCGGAAGTAGAAGTGCCCCGAGTGCTCGGCCCCGAAGGCCGCGTTGTACTCCCTCATCAGCGGCTTGATGATCGAGTGTCCCGCCCGGGTGCGCACCGCCCGGCCACCCTCGCGCTCGATGAGTTCGGGCAGGGCCTTGGAGCAGACCGCGCTGTAGAGGATGGTGGCCCCGGGCTCCTTCTCCAGGATGTTCTTGGCGACGAGCGCGGCCAGCAGGTCGCCGGAGATTGTCCTGCCGTTCTCGTCCACGACGAAGCAGCGGTCGGCGTCCCCGTCGAAGGCCGCGCCGAGGTCCGCCCCTTCCCGGACCACCCGCTCCTGCAACTCGGCCATGTTCTCGGGCACGATGGGGTTGGGGGGGTGGTTGGGGAAGGAGCCGTCCAGCTCGAAGTACATCGGGACCAACTCGAAAGGCAGCCGCTCGAAGATCGGGGGGAGCATCTTGCCCGCCATGCCGTTGCCGGCGTCGACCACGATCTTCAGCGGCCGCAGGCCCTCGCGGTCGATGAAGCTCAGGCAGTGCTCGGTGTACTCCTCCAGGATGTCGCCCCTCTCTACGGAGCCGCGAACCTCGGAGGGGCCCGGCAGCTTGCCGGAGAGGATCAGTTCCTTTATCTGGTTGATCCCGCTCTCTCCGGAGAGGGCGATGGCGTCCTCCCGGCAGAGCTTGAAGCCGTTGTACTCCTTGGGGTTGTGCGAGGCGGTGACCATCGCCCCGCCGGGCTCCTCCAGGTGCCCAACGGCGAAGTAGAGGGCGTCGGTGGAGATCATCCCCAGTTCCAGCACGTCCGCCCCTGACTCGGTGACGCCCTCGATAAAAGCCTGCTCGAGCGCCTCGCCGGAGAGGCGCATGTCGCGGGCGACTATCACCCTGGCCCCGGAGAGCCCCAGGTGGTGGACAAAGGCGCGCCCTATGTCGCGCGCGACGTCCTCGTTGAGGCTGTCCGGATACACCCCCCGGATGTCGTAGGCCTTGAAGATTGACTCGTCGATCATCGCTACCTCCGGAATCTCTTCAGGGGCTGCGGCCCGGTTGGGTACAATAACGATTAATGACCCGCCCTGCATGTCCGAATCTCCGGGAATTATTCCGTGGGACCGCGGTTCGTTAAACAGGCAGCCCTCTTCTACGGCCTGATGGCGGTGGCGGCGGCACTCTGGAGCGGGCTCCGGGGCTGGGGCCTGCCGGTCTCGGGCGGCTCGCCGCTGCGGGAGGCTTCGCTCGGTGTTG
>JADDKG010000345.1 GCA_020253895.1 Rubrobacter sp. | reverse complement strand
CTGCTCGGGGAGCCCGGTGGGCGAGCTGGTGTTCTGGATGACGACCTGCCCGCCGGGGATGGGCTCGTCCACCACCGGGGCACTGACCACGTCCTGGTCGAGCACGATGGCGAGGCGCCCGGTCCCGGGCTCGCCCCGCTCCAGGGCGTTGTCCACTATCTGGCGGGTGAGGTCGAAGAACTGGTCACCACCCTTGCCGGTGAGGTTTATCTCAACCTGCAACCTCCCCGCCGGGTCGCGCCCCAGGTTGGCGCTCTCGACGGCGTCCCCGGTCATGTCCGGGTGCTCCCGGACCACGTACCCGGCCACGTAGACCCCCTGCCCGTCCGGGCTGGGGCTCTCCTCGAAGAGGATCTTGGTCCTCCCCTCCCGGTACGCGTCGTCCTGCCGCAGGCTCTCCCGGATCTCCTGCTTCGCCTCGTCCACCCGCCCCTCGGGCACCCCCGCCCGCTCCTCGAAGGCCAGGACCTCGTAGAAGCCGAGCTGGGCCGTCCGGCCTATGACCTCGACCGCCCGGTCCCGGTCGGAGATGCCCGGGAGGTCCACCAGCACCTGGTTCTGCCCCTGCAGCCGGATCTCCGGCTCGGTCACCCCCAGGCTGTCCACCCGCTGGCGGATGATCTCCACCGCCCGCTGCATCTCCTCCCGGGTGACCTCGCTGCCGTCGTTCTGGTACCCCTCGAGCTGGACCCGGACCCCGCCCTTGAGGTCGAGCCCGAGCTGGGTGGCCTGGGCCACCGGCTGGCGGATAAAGATGAGGTAGGCCGAGACGGCGAGGAGCACGAAAACGAGCCCGAGGATGATCAGGTTGTTGCGCGTGCTGTTCATCGGCTGGGGCTAGATTCTAGCACCAGCCCCCGGCCACTTATACCCGTCCCGGCCTCTTAGAGCTTCTGGGGCTCGGCCTCCCTCCCCATGATCCCCACAACCGCATACCTGCCCTCAGAAAGGGCCCCGGGCGAGACCACGAGCGAGGTGCCGAGCTCCTCCCGCGCAAAGCCCTCGCCCCCCACGAACGCCACCCGCGGCGAATGGGTCTTCACCAGCTCGGCCAGCGTCTGGCTGCCGCCCTCGCCAAACCCCTTGTGCGCCGGCGGTGTCCCCAGCAAAAAGACCCGCTGGTAGTCCCTGAGCTCGTGGAGCACCTTGAGCCGGTACTCCGCCTCCCAAGCCGGGTAGCGCAGACGCCACTCCTCCTCCCGCCCGGGATGAGCCCCGTCCACGACCTCACCGCCCATCCCGGCAAACAGCACGTACCCGGGTCCAAAGGCGAAGCTCCCGTGCACCCCGTGCAGGAAGGGGAAGACTATCTCGGCGTTGTAGGCCTCCCTGAGGTACCTCCCAAGGGGAGCATCCCCCGGACCGGGCACGTAGAAGGCGGGCAGGTTGGCCTCCCCGAGCGCCCGCAGAAGCCCGGCGTACTCCTCAGCCTCCCCCCGGGCGCTGAGATCCCCGAGAAGCACCACCGCATCCGCCCCGTGGCGCTCCCTGGCCTCCCCAAGCAGCCTCTCTACCCGCTCGACGTCGCCCCCGACCCCGGAGGCCGCAACCACCCTGTCCACCCTCTTGCGCATCTCTCACCTCCTTTGCACTAATACGCTTATTGAAGTAAATATATTTAATAAACTAGAATCCAAAAAGACAAGCCACGGTAGAAACGGCGGGGAGGCGATGGGTTAGGATGTGGGTGTGGAGAGCGAGAGAGGGGGCTGTTGCTGGGTGATGGAGGCTGCACGGGCGGGTTGTCCGTCCGGGATGCGGGGTAGGGATTGCGTCCCGGGCGCTGGGAAGAGCGGGCCCGCAGGCTCTCCCTCGTGGACATTCTGGAGCCGCTGCCGGAGGAGGAGATAGAACGGCTCAACTGGCGCCTGCCGGTCTTCCGGCTGGAGCGGGGGGAGTTGTGCTACGTGCCGGGGGACCCGGCGGACAGGTTATTCCTTTTGCACGAGGGGAGGGTACGCCTCTACAAGCTGGTGGGTGGGCGAGATTTCACGCTTGCGGTGGTGGGCCCCGGGACCGTTTTTGGAGAGATGTCCTTAACCGGGAGCAGCAGGCAGGGCGCCTACGCCGAGGCGCTCGAGCCGGCGGAGGTCTCCGTCATCGGCAAGGAGGATCTCAGGCGTCTCATCAGGGAGCATCCCGAGGTGGGCATCCGGATCGTAGAGCTGCTCAGCCGGCGGCTGCGCGACAGGGAGGAGAGGCTGGCCGAGATGGCGTCCCGGAACGTCACCGAGCGGCTCGCCGCGCTGCTCGTTCGGCTCGCCGAGCAGGAGGGGGTTGTCACCCAGGAAGGGTACAGGATCCCCTTCCGCTACACCCACCGCCAGCTCGGGTCCATGATCGGGGCCAACCGCGAGGCCGTGACCAAGGCGCTCGGACGGCTGCAGCGCAGCGGGGCGGTGGAAGTCTCCGACCGGAGGCTCCTGGTGCGGAACCTCAAGCTGCTGAGGAAGCTTGCAGGACATGTGTCTCCGGATACATGAACCCGACGCGTGCGGGTGTCCGGGGATGCTTACCGCGAAGCCGGAAGGGGGGATAATTTCTTGTGCGCTGGCTCATCGTGGTGGGATCTGCCGCCCCTTCCGGCGGGCGGGCACCCCGGAGCCGCCAACTGCGGGCGCCCCGCCCTTCGGCAATCCCCCCTCCAGACGACGGCGGGGCGCCCTCCCCCCATCGTTCCGGGAGAGGGTATCCTTTGCCGAAAGCGCTGTCAGGGGCATGCGGAGAGCGCGGAAGAGCGCTCTACCGTAATCGTCGAGGAGGGTATCGCATGCTGAACCTCGAGGATCTGGAGAAGCTCAAGAAGCGGGTCGAGGGCTTTGAGGAGCCGGTGCTCTCCGTTTACCTCAACACCAACCCGGCGGACCCCGAGAACCGCAACAAGGCTTACGCGCTGCGCCTCAAGGATGCTCTAAAGGAGCTCGGGGTCCCCAAAAAGCTGGCCGAGACGGTGTCGCGGTACGTGGAGGGGCGCCAGCGGCTGGGCAGGACGCTCGTGCTCTTCGCCTCCCCGCAGGATGGGATGGAGACCCTGCTGCTGCAGGCTGAGATGCCGGAGGAGATCGTCTGGGGCGAGCCGCATCTGGCGCCGCTCCAGCTCGTCATCGACGAGTACCAGCCCACGGGTGTGGTGCTCATAGACGCCAAGAGGTTCCGCTTCTTCGTCACCTCGCTCGGGCAGATCGAGGAAGAACTGGGGGCGGCGAACGTCTTCAACACCGCGGGGTGGCGCGAGATAACCATCTCCCCCTCCTCGGCGAACCCCCAGGGGGGCATGGCGCAGGACCTCTTCGAGAGGCGGGTGGAGGCCCAGACCAGGCGCTTCTACAAGGAGCTGGCGGAGGAGATCCGGCACCTCGTCAGCCGGTTCGGGGTGAAGCGCCTGATCCTGACGGGACCGGAGGAGCGGACGGCGGCCTTCGCCGAGGCGCTGCCGGCGGACGCCGCCCGGCTGGTGGGCGGTCGGGCGCACCTGCCTACCGGCGCCTCTGAGGCGGAGGTCCTGCGCCGGGTCTCAGAGCTGGAGGACCGTCTGGAGCGCGAGGAGGAGCGCAGACTGCTCGCGGAGGCCCGCGAGCGGGGGGTCTACGGTCGCGAGAGGACCATAGAGGCGCTCGCCGAGGGAAGGGTGTACGCGCTGATCGTGCCCTGGCCGTTCTCCGGCGAGGTGGCGTGGTGCGACTCCTGTTCGCTGGCCGTCTCCCGCGCAGGGGAGGACGGCAGGTGCCCCTACTGCGGTAAGGAGACCCGCACCCGGCGGGCGGCGGACGCGCTGCTGGACCTCGCCGGGTCCAGGGACGCCAGGATCGAGTTCGCCCGCGGGGAGAACGCCGAGGTGCTCAGGAGGGAACTCGGGGGGCTGGCGGGGCTCACCCGCTTCTAGAGGCGGTGTAGCGGGAGATCCAGGCCCGCATCCACTCCCCGTAGGTGCCGGAGAGGATCTCCCGCCGGGCGCTCCGGCAGAGCCGGGTGACGAAGGCGACGTTGTGCAGGCTAACCAGCCGGTGTCCGAGCAGCTCGTTCTCCCGCACGAGGTGAGAGAGGTAGGCCCGGCTGAAGCCGGCGCACGCCTCGCAGGGGCAGTCGGGGTCCAGGGGCCCGAAGTCCCGGCGGTAGCGGGCGTTCTTCAGGTTCAGCCTCCCGGCCGAGGTGAGGGCGGTGCCGTGGCGGGCGAGGCGGGTGGGCAGCACACAGTCGAACATGTCCACACCGAGCGAGATCACCTCCAGGATCCCCACCGGGTCCCCGATCCCCATGAAGTAGCGGGGCCTGTCCTCCGGCATCCGGGGTACGATCAGGGAGAGTATCTCCAGCATCCGCTCCCGCGGCTCGCCCACCGAGAGCCCGCCCACCGCGTACCCGTCGAAGTCAAGCTCCAGCGTCCGCTGGAGGCTCTCCTCCCGCAGGTCCGGGTAGAGCCCGCCCTGGACGATCCCGAACAGCGCCTGGTCCGGCCGGGAGTGGGCCTTCTTGCAGCGGGCCGCCCACCGCGCCGTCCGGCGCAGCGAGGTCGCGTGGTAGTCACGGCCGGCGTCCGCCGGGGGGCACTCGTCCAGCACCATCGCCACGTCAGCCCCCAGCGCCTCCTGCACCCGGACCGCGAGCTCCGGGGTGAAGGCGTGCACCGAGCCGTCGTAGACCGAGGTGAACTCCACCCCCTCCTCGGAGAGGCGGCGGATCGCCGCCAGCGAGAACACCTGGTAGCCGCCCGAGTCGGTGAGCATCGGCCCGCTCCAGCCGGTGAACCGGTGCAATCCCCCCGCCTCCCGCACGACCTCCGGACCGGGCCGGAGGTAGAGGTGGTAGGTGTTGCCGAGCACGATGCCCGCCCCGATCTCCTCCAGGTCCCGCGGCGAGAGCCCCTTGACCGTCCCCTTGGTCCCCACGGGCATGAAGGTCGGGGTCTCCACCGGGCCGTGGGGGGTGTGGAGAACCCCGGCACGCGCCGCGCCGCAGACCGCCTGCACCTCTATGGAGAGCGGAGCCCCTACCGCAGGCTCCTTCCGCCGCCCAGGAGCAGCATGGCATCCCCGAAGGAGTAGAAGCGGTAGCGCTCCCTCACCGCGACCGCGTACGCCTCGCGTATCAGCTCCTTCCCGGCGAAGCTCATCACCAACGCCAGCAGCGTGGAGCGCGGGAGGTGGAAGTTGGTGATCAGGGCGTCCACCGCCCGCCACCGGTACCCGGGGTAGATAAAGAGGTCGGACTCCCCCTCGCGGACCCCGCTGCGCGCCCAGCTCTCCAGGGTGCGGACCACCGTCGTCCCGACGGCGACCACCCGCTCCGCCTTCTCCACGGCCCGGGCGGTCTCCTCCGGCACCGCATAGTACTCCCGGTGCATCCTGTGGTCCTCGAGCCGCTCGGTCCGCACGGGGGCGAAGGTCCCGAGGCCCACGTGGAGGACCACCCTCGCTATCCGGGCCCCGGCCTCCTCCACCCCCCGCAGCACCCGCTCGGTGAAGTGGAAGCCCGCCGTGGGGGCCGCGGCGGAGCCCGGGGTGCGGGCGTACACGGTCTGGTAGGAGGCCTCGGCCTCCGGGGTGGGCTCTATGTACGGCGGGAGCGGCATCCTCCCGGCCCGCTCCAGCAGCGCCGGGATATCCCGTCCGCGCAGCAGCCAGCGCCCCTCCCCCAGCTCCTTTACCACCTCCAGCCGCT
>JADDKG010000344.1 GCA_020253895.1 Rubrobacter sp. | reverse complement strand
TCGGAGCGCCAGCGGGCCATCTTGGCCAAGGAGGGATCGCTGAAGAGCGTGGTGGACCGTCTCGCGGAGGAGACCGCCCCCCTCTAGAGAGAGGTCGCCTCCCCCACGGCGGTCTCGGCGCTCACCAGGCCGAGGACGAGCGCGGCGGCGAGCCCGCTGGCGTAGCCACCGGCCGCCAGCCCCCCGGCCTCGACCCCTGCGGCGTAGAGTCCCCCGACGGGCCTGCCATCCTCCCGCAGGACCCGTCCCCCCACATCCACGGCGAGCCCTCCTATGGTGTGGGTTATGGCCGGGGCGACCTCGACAGCAGTGAAGGGCGGTTCCCGGAGCACGGGCGCCTCGCCGCTGCGCGGGGGCCGGAGCTCCTCCGCCCGTCCCGCCTCCACCGCCGCGTTGTACCCGCGCAGCGTCCGCAGCAGCCGCCCCTCGGGGACCCCGCGCTCCCCGAGGAGCCGGGCGAGCTCCTCGAGGCTCGGAGCCCGCAGGACGGTGCCCCCGACCCTCCGGGCGGCCTCGACCATCTCCTCCACGCTCCTCTCCCGGACCCGCCGCCGCAGGCCCGCGGCGTCCAGCAGGTACCAGGCCCGCTGGCGGGGCTGGCGGGCGGTCGCCTGGACCAGCGCGGTCTCCGACCAGTCGGCGGCCTCGTCGGCGTAGCGCACCCCCTCCAGGTTCACCGCGACCGCGTAGCGCCCGTAGAGCTGGGAGACCTCGACGAAGAGCTTGGGCCCGAAGCGGGCAGGGGGGGCAGGGAGGTTGCGGCCGTAGAACTCGCCGAGGCCCGGCCCGGTCCGGGCCCCGGCCTCCAGCGCGGCGAGGAACCCGTCGCCGGTGCTCCACGGGTGGGCCCGCAGGAGCAGCCGCCCCGGACCCCGGATTATGTGCTTGCGGACGAGCTCGGGGTTGGCGGCGAACCCGCCGGTGGCGAGGACGACGGCGTCGGCCTCCTCCTCGCCCCGCCCGTCCTCCCGCTCCACCAAGGCCCCCCGGACCCGCCCGTCGCGCAGGAGACCCCGCAGGGCATGACGCAGGAGCAGCCTACCACCGCCCATCTCCAACCGGCCGGCGAGGGCGGCGGCGGTAGGCTCCGGGTCGAAGCGGGCCCCGAAGGTCAGGGGGTTCCCGGTCTCCCGGGAGAGGAGCACCCCTCCCCTCGATTCCAGCCAGAGGAGGGCGTCCTCCAGCCGGTCGAGCACGAGCGCCTGGAGGGCCGGGTCCCCGCCCGGGGCCTCCCGGCGGAAGGTCGGCAGGTCCCTGTAGGCCCAGACGTAGCCGCTGGAGTAGAGGAAGGAACCCCCGGGACGGTCTCCCTTCTCCAGAACGGTGACCGCGGCCCCCAGCTCGAGAGCCCGCACGGCGGCGACCAGCCCGCCGAGCCCCCCGCCGGCAACCAGGAGCCTCATCCGGAAGAGAGGCTCCCTAGACCAGCGAGAAGGTGGGCTTGTGCTCCACGTACTCCACGCTCACGCCCTCCGGGCCGCGGACAAAGACCGCCAGGGTGTTCGGGCCCTCCACCCAGTTCGGAGCCCCTGTGCGTGATAGGGCTGCGGGTCTCTGCGCCGCTCGCGGAGTACTTCGGGTACTTTGCCAGGAAGATCCACCCGGACGTCCGGGTTCTGACCGATGGCGGCAGCACGGTCCTCGACGCCCTCGCGCAGGCGCGGGGGGCAGGGGGTGAGTGGGTTTTGTGCTTCCTGCTGCCCCGTCACCCGCGGGAGACGCTTCAGGCCATGTCCTACGCCCGGTCGCTCGGGCTGAGGGTGGCGACGGTCACCGACCGGGCGGCGGAGAGGGTGAGGGAGGCGAGCGACATGGTGCTGCCCGCCGAGGTCGGCACCCGGCTCGTCTTCGACTCGCAGGCTGCGGCGATGGTGCTCGCCGGGGTGCTGCTCGAGGCGCTCTCCGACGCTGCGCCCAAGAGGGCGCAAGAGCGGCTGGAGGAGTTCGAGCAGCGGGCGGCGAGGCTGGGGTTCTTCGAGACGGGATGAGGAGAAGCGGGACGAGGCCGGAGGAGTTGAGAGGTGGATAGTGCGATAGATTACTTGATAATAGCGGCTTACTTTGTGCTCATGCTCGCCGCGGGATACCTGGGGTACCGGCGGGCGAAGACTGCAGACGAGTTCCTCGTCGCCGGGAGGAGGTTGGGGCCCATAATGTACTTCGGGACCCTGAGCGCAACTACCCTGGGCGGGGCCTCGACGGTCGGTGGGGTGGCGCTTGGCTACCAGTTCGGCATCTCGGGGATGTGGCTGGCGGCCATGATCGGGCTTGGCGCTGCGGCGCTGAGCCTGCTGTTCTCGAGCAGGCTCGCCAACTTGGGCATCATAAGCTTCTCCGACGTTCTGGAGCTCCGCTACCGGCCTTCGGCGGGGCTGTTCGGAGCGCTCGTCATGGGCGTCTACGAGGTTATGGTCGTGGTCACCCAGATCCTGGCCATAGGCACGCTCTTCAACGTGGTCCTTGGTCTCTCGCCGACCGTCGCCATCGTGGTCGCAGGAGGCACCGTGCTGCTCTACTCGGTGGCCGGGGGTATGTGGTCCATAACGCTTACGGATATCATCCAGTTTGTGGTGATGACCGCAGGCATCTTCTTTTTGCTGCTGCCGCTTGCGGTCTTCGAGGCGGGCGGAATCGGGAGCCTACGGCAGGAGCTCCCCAGCTCCTACTTCGACATAACGGCGATCGGGGGCCAGACCATCCTCGCCTACTTCCTCTCCTTCTTCCTCGGGATCATGATCGGCCAGGAGACCTGGCAGCGGGTCTTCACGGCGCGGAGCGGCAGCGTTGCCCGGTGGGGAGGGCTGCTTACCGGGGTCTACTGCGTTGCCTATGCCCTCGCCGGGGCGCTCGTGGGTTGTGCCGCACGGGTCATACTGCCGGACCTGGCCAACCCGGACAACGCCTTCGCGCAGGTCGCGACCACGCTTCTGCCGGTAGGCGTCAGGGGGCTGGTGCTCGCGGCGGCGTTGGCCGCGATCATGTCCACCGCCAGCGCCTGCCTCATGGCCGCTTCCACCGTGCTCGCCAACGGTGTGTACGCCCACTTCTTCGCCGGCAGGGAGATCGCCGGCGTCGCTCTGAACCGCATCATTATGCTGCTGGTGGGCGGAGCGGCCCTGGTGCTCGCGATTATCGTGGGTGATGTGGTCGGTGCGCTCTCGGTGGCCTTCGCCCTGCTGGTGAGCGCGACCTTCGTGCCCATCGTCGGGGCCCTGTACTGGCGGCGGGCGACCGGGGCTGGCGCCCTGGCCGCCATAGCTGCAGGTAGCGGGGTATCCTTGGCGTTTATCTTCGTTCAGGGAATACACTCCAACGCCGCTATCATCTTCGGGCTGCTGGCAAGCCTCCTTGCCTTCGTTGTGGTTAGCCTCCTTACGCCACCCCCCTCCTCCGAGAGGCTGCAGGCGTGGGAGCAGCGGATGAGGGAACCGGCCGTCGCGCGTCAAGAGAGCGTCCGGGAGCCGGCCTGATCTTGCTATACCCCTGAGATAATAGGGTGGTGGCGACGAGCGGAGTGCAGGTAGACGAGCTTGGTTTCGGGGAGGTGGTGGCGGTGGCCCGCCGGGGGGCGCGCGTCGCCGTAAGCCCGGAGACCCGCGAGCGGGTGCGCGCCTTCCGCGCCCACGTCGAGCGGATAGCCGGCTCGGAGGAGGCGGTCTACGGGGTCACCACCGGCTTTGGCGCGCTGGCGACCGTCCGGATACCACCCGGCGAGCGCCGCGAGCTGCAGCACGCCATCCTGCGCAGCCACGCCGCGGGCATGGGGCCGTTCGTGGAGCCCGAGGTGGTGCGGGCGATGGTGCTGATACGGGCCAAGACCCTCGCCATGGGGTACTCCGGTGTCAGGCCCGAACTCCTCGACGCCCTGGTGGCGATGCTCAACGCCGGCGTGACCCCCGCCGTTCCGGAGCACGGCTCGCTCGGCGCGAGCGGGGACCTCGCCCCCCTGGCCCACGCCGCCCTCTGCCTGGCCGGGGAGGGGTGGGCGCTCGAGGACGGGGAGGCCGTCCCCGCCCGCGACGCCCTCGCGAGGGCCGGGCTGGAGCCGGTGGAGCTGGAGGCGAAGGAGGGGCTCGCCCTCGTCAACGGCACCGACGGGATGCTGGCCGTCCTGATCCTGGCCCTGGAGGACCTCCGGGTGCTCCTGAAGACGGCGGACGTGACGGCGGCGATGTCCATCGAGGCGCTCCTCGGCACCGACCGGGTCTACCGGGAGGAGCTGCACGCCCTCCGGCCCCACCCCGGCCAGCTCGCGAGCGCCCGCAACATCCGCCGCCTCCTGGAGGGAAGCCCCATCGTCGCCTCCCACCGCGAGTCCTCGCATCTGGTGCAGGACGCCTACTCGCTGCGCTGCACCCCGCAGGTGTACGGGGCGGCGCGGGACACGCTGGCTTTCGCAGAGGAGGTTGCCCGCAGGGAGCTCGCCTCCACCACGGACAACCCGCTCGTCCTGGAGGACGGCTCGGTGGAGAGCTGCGGGCACTTCCACGGCGAGCCGCTGGCCTTCGCCCTGGACTTCCTGGCCATAGCCGCCGCGGAGGTCGGCGCCGCCGCCGAGCGGAGGACCGACCGGATGCTGGACCCGGCCCGCTCCCAGGGGCTGCCGCCCTTCCTCGTGCCGCGGGCGGGCACCAACTCCGGCTTCATGGTCGCCCAGTACACCGCCGCCTCGCTCGCCGAGGAGAACCGGCGGCTGGCGAACCCGGCGAGCACCGGCTCCCTTCCCACCTCCGCCATGCAGGAGGATCACGTCTCGATGGGCTGGAGCGCCGGCATGAAGCTCCGCAGGGTGCTGCGCAACCTGGCCCGGATCCTCGCGGTCGAGGCGGTCTGCGCCGCCCAGGCCCTGGACCTGCGCTCCCCTCTGGAGCCCGCCCCCGCGACCGGTGCCGTGCGGGAGCGCATCCGGCGCGAGGTGCCGTTTGTGGAGAGGGACCTCTTTCTCGCCGCCCACCTGAAGGCCGCCGAGGAGCTCGTCCTCTCCGGGGCGCTCGCCGGGGCCGCCGGGGAGGTGGTGGAGCTAGCATGAGCCTGGAGCGGGTGCGAGACCGCATAGAGCGGCTCTTCGCCCTGGCCTCCGACCCCCGCGGCGGGGCGACCCGCCTCGCCTACTCCCCGGAGGAGGCGCGGGCGATGCGGATCGTGGCTGGCTGGGTCGAGGAGGCCGGCCTCTCCCCGCGCCTCGACCGGTTCGGGAACCTGTGGGGGCTGCCGCCCGGGGAAGGGCGGTTCGTCACCAGCGGCTCCCACGTGGACACCGTCCCGAACGGCGGTCGCCTCGACGGCGCTTTGGGGACCGTGCTCGCCGTCGAGGCCGCGGGGGAGCTGGACGGGCGTTTCGGCGTGCTGGTGTGTGCGGGCGAGGAGGCGCCCAGGTTCGGGGCCGGCACTCTGGGCTCCCGGCAGCTCGCGGGGAGGCTCGGGGAGGAAGGGCTGGACGGGATGCGGGATGCGGGCGGGGTCTCGGCGCTCGAGGCGCGGGAGGAGTTTCTGGGGCTGCTCCGAGACATACCGCGGCTCGAGGACCCCGATCCCCTACGCCGGGTTGTGGCGCACCTGGAGGTGCACATCGAGCAGCGGCGTGGCCTCAGGGAGCAGGGGGTCTCTGTCGGGGTGGCGACGGCGGTGGCCGGACCGGCGCGCTACCGGCTGCGCTTCGCGGGGG
>JADDKG010000343.1 GCA_020253895.1 Rubrobacter sp. | reverse complement strand
GCTCCCGGATCTGGTCGCCGATGGCCCGCATCGACTCCATCGCGCCCGGCGGGAGGATGTTCTCGATCACCTCGTCTATAACGCTGGTGGTGATCACCGTGTAGCCCTTCTCGATGGCGTACCGGATCACCGCCCCCGACGCCATCCCGACCACGAAGCCCGGCACCCGGTCCATCCGCTCGAGGGCCTCCTTGGTCCAGGTGATGTGCTCCTCGGCGGTGTAGAGGTCCGGGGCCTGGTACTCGTAGTTGACCACCAGGACGTTGGTGGGCAGGTACCGCATCATGTTCTCCGTGTTGGAGCCGATGTCCATGTCCTCGTCGGAGTGGTAGCCGATCCGGCCCATCACCACCAGCGAGGGCTCCACCTCCCTGACGTACTTGAGGGTCTGCTCGAACGGCTTGCCCGCGAGCAGCGTGGTCTTGAGCTCCACCCCCTCGTCGGCGGCCACCTTCTTCGCCACCTCCAGGTGGGCGGTGTAGATCTTGGCGAGCCCCGAGTCGATGATCTCCTCGTGCAGCTTCTCCTGCTCCTTGAAGCGGAAGACCTTCTGCGCCTTGGTGGAGAGGACCCCCGCTATGGAGTGGAACATCGCGTAGTGGAAGTAGGGGTCGAAGACGCTTATGGCCTCGACGGTGCCCCCGAACGCCCGGGCCAGGTCTATCGCCCGCTTGAGCCCCCCGAGCGACTTGGCGCTCCCGTCGATGGTGACCACGATGTGCTCGAAGGGGTTGCGGTCGAGGTCCTTGACGATGAGGCAGTCGGCCTTCTTCAGCCGCCGGGTGACCCGCTCGGTGACCGACCCGAGGACGGTGTCCTTGACGGCGGCCATCCCCATCGCCCCCATCACCACCAGGTCGTAGTCGCCGGAGTTTACGTCCTCGACGATGACCTTGAAGTTCTTGCCCTCGAGCGAGCGGCGGACCAGCTCCACGTCGTACTTCTCGCACAGGGGCTCGAGCACGTCGATGTAGGAGTCGGTGATGATCTCCAGCCCCTTGGTGATGAGCTGGTCGTGGATCTTGCGCTGCCGCTGCATCTCCTCCTCGTCGCGGAACTCCTCGGGGAGCCCGCTCTCCATCTGGCGGAAGCGCACGTCGTGCATCTTGGCGGCGTAGGCGTGGCAGCCGGCCACCCGACCGCCGAACGCGCGGGCCACGTCGACCCCGATGACGCACGCCTGGTTGGAGTAGTCCGAGTTGTCGACCGGGACGTAGACCTCTTTGTACATATCTCCCCTAGCCTTGCTAGACGCCAAGATACCCGCTTGCCTCCGAGGGAGGCCCTCAGCAGGCGCTCCCCGAAACAACCGTACTTCTCGTGTGCGCTCCGCAGTAATTTACCGTCTGGCGGGGCCGCTGGCAAATAAAAGCGTTCACAGGGCGGCCCTCCCTACTCCACCTCGCGGAGCGTGAGGGAGGCGAGGACCAGCAGCGCCGCGCCGTAGCCCGCGAGAACCGCGAAGTTCGTCCACACGTCAGCCAGCGCACCGCCCGGCTCTATCATCTCCTGGATCACCTCGTTCGCGTAGAACACCGGGAAGGCCCTTCCCAGCAGCTCGGCCCACCTCGGCAGCTCGTCCGGCTCCATCAGCAGCCCCGACAGGAACACCGAGGGGAAGGCGATGAGGGGGATGAACGGGAAGACCTGGCTCTCCCGGCGGGCGAAGGTGGAGACGAAGATGCCGAGCATGACGCTCGCTATGGCGAGCAGCCACACCACCGCGAAGAGCGAGGCGAGGACGTCGGCGTCGTAGTCCAGCTCGAAGAGCCACAGCACCTCTCCCAGCGCAACGGCGGCCTGGAAGGTCGCGAGCCCCAGGTAGCCGAGCACGTACCCGCCGATGACCTCGGCCCGCCGGAAGCCGTTGACGAACATCCGCTCCATGGTGCCCGCCGTCCTCTCCTGCACGAGCGCTATGGCGCACAACAGGAATGCCATGAAGTGGACGATGAAGGCTGCCGCCGGGACGGCGTAGCGCCCGGTGTCGAAGCCCTCCGGGAAGGTGTCGAAGAAGAGCTTGAGGAAGTACACGATGACCAGCGGCCCGACTATGGTGAGCACCAGGAACCGCGGGTTGCGCCGGAGCTGCCTCAGCACCCGCCTCCCGACGACGAAGGTCCGTCTCATTACGCCTCCTCCCCGATGATGGAGAGCACAACCTGCTCCAGCGAGTCGGTCTCGACGCTCACGGCGGAGACGCTCTTGCGCAGCCCGTAGGCGTGCAGCGCCTCCGCCAGATCCTCGGGTCGCCCGCCGATGATGCGCTCCTCCTCTTTTCCATTTTCCCGGACGAGGAGACGGGTCCTGCCGCGCCGCAGGATCTCGCGCGGGCTGTCGGAGACGACGACGCGCCCCTGGCGGAGGATCGCCACCCGGTCGCACAGCGTCGCCTCGTCCATGAGGTGGGTGCTGATGAACAGCGTGACGCCTCCCCGCGCGAGCTCCCGGAAGGCGGCCCAGAAGCGGCTCCTCAATCGCGGGTCCACCCCGGCCGTCGGCTCGTCCAGGAAGAGCATCTCCGGCCGGTGGACGAGCGCGCACGCGAGCGAGACCCGGTTCTTCATGCCGCCGGAGAGGGTGTGGACGGGGTCATTCGCCCTCTCCTCCAGCTCGACGAACCGCAGCGCCTCCCGCGCCCGCTCCCGCAGGCCCCGGACGCCGTGGGCCGCCCCGAAGAACTCGACGTTCTCCAGGCCCGAGAGGTCGTCGTAGAGCACGGGGGACTGGGGCATGTACCCGATCCGGCGCCTTAGCTCCGTCCTGTCTTTCAGCGGGTCGAGCCCGAGCACCCGCGCCCTGCCCCCGCTTGGGCGCAGGGAGCCCACGAGCGCCTTTATGAGGGTGGTCTTCCCGGCGCCGTTTGGCCCGACGAGCCCGAAGACCTCGCCCTTGCGCACCGAGAGGTCCACGCCCCGGAGCGCCTGGACCTTCTTGCCGTACCGCTTCTCGAGCCCCTCTAACTCTATGGCGTCCATCTTCCCTTCCCTTCCGGCCTCAGCCCTTCCAAGAGTATCCGTACCGCGTTCTCCACGTGCTCTTCGTCGGTGAGGCCGTCTTCCCTTATCGCGGGGAAGAAGACCTTGCCGCCGACCTGGGGGAGCAGCATCCCGATAAAGGCCCGCGCGCTGGATCTGACGTCGTGCGGGCGGAGCCTGCCGAGCTCGACCTGGTGGGCCATGTAGCTCTTGAGGAAGCCGAGGATCCTCTTTATGACGGCGTTGCCGAAGACCTCCGCGATCTCGGGCCGCCGCATGGCCTCTCCCACCAGCAGCCGCGCCATCCTCTGGGCCGCCGGGTTGTCGAAGGTGGAGAGATACCTCTTGGCTATGAGCGGCAGCACCTCCTCCGGCGGGCGGTCGATCAGCCGCGCCGGGTCCCGGACCGCGCGCAACACCGGTATCCTCGACCCCAGAACCTCCCTGAAGAGCGCCTCCTTGTCCGGGAAGTACCAGTAGATCAGGGCCGGAGACTGCAGCCCCGCCGCCTCCGCGATGCTCTTTATCGTCGCCCCCCGAAACCCCTTCGCCGAGAACTCCTCGAAGGCCGCCTCCAAAATCTCTTCCCGCCGGTCCCGCTCCTCGCCCAAGAGGCTCCCTTCTTGATTGAGCATTCAATAATCGTCCCCAGCATACGCTTTATAGAACGTTTAATCAAGAACCTGGGGCGGTTCTTTTCGGATCTGTATATTTTGGTGGACTGCGAACTGAGCGGGAGGTTTGCACTTTTGCCGGACCGGGAGACGGAGACGCTGGAGGGGGCGGTGAGCGTTGTCTCGCCGGGGGCCTACGCCGTCTCGGCGGGGACGGGGGACTTCGACGGGGGGGCCGGGGGGCTCTACTACCGGGACGCGCGGCACCTCTCGCGGCTCGTGCTGGAGGTGGGGGGCGGGAGGCCGGTGGCGCGGGGGTGGAAGACGCGGGGGGCGGTGGCGGAGTTTCTGCTGGAGGCGCCGGGGGTCGGGCTCGAGCTGGTGCGGCGGCGCAGGCTCCTCGGGCACGGGATGGAGGAGGAGATCGAGGTACGCAACCCCTCCGGGGGGGCGGTCGAGGCGCGCCTCTCGCTGGTGCTTGGCGCGGACTTCGAGGACGTCTTCGTGGTGCGCGGGTTCGCCGGGAGGTCGGAGCGCGGGGAGGTCACCGGGGAGGTCCGGGAGGGGGCGCTGCGCTACCGCTACCGGCGCGGCGGCTTCTCGCGCGGGACGGAGGTGCGCGTCTTTGTGGGGGGCGCCGAGCCATCCGTGGAGCCGGGGAGGGTGGTCCTGGATCTCCGGCTCGGGGCGGGGGAGAGGCGGGTGGTGCGCGTCTCGGTGTCGCTCGAGGAGGGCGGCCGGGTGGTGAGAGCGGCCGGGCGCGAGCCCCTGTACGCCGCAGCTCCGGAGCTTGAGACGGATCTCGAGGCCCTGCGGAGGAGCTGGGAGCGGAGCGTCGAGGACCTCGAGG
>JADDKG010000342.1 GCA_020253895.1 Rubrobacter sp. | reverse complement strand
GTGGTCAGGGTCTGCACCGCCCACCACATCGCCGCCGGGATGCTGGAGAAGGCCCGGGGCTGGGCCTCCCTCTCGACAAAGTACATGAGCGTCGAGGAGATCACGAGGAGCACCGCCCCGAGGGTCAGCGTGATGACGAGCTCCTCCCGCTGGCGGCGGACCACCCGCCACAGCATCGCGAAGGACTCGGAGTAGCGGTCCACCTTCAGCAGCCGGGAGAGCCACAGCAGCCGCAGCAGGCGCAGGGAGCGCAGGTCGGCGGCGAAGAGGAAGGAGAGGTAGAAGGGCAGGATGGCGAACAGGTCCACCAGCGCCAGCGGGGTGAGCATAAAGCGCAACCTGCCCAGAACCGGCCGGGAGTAGGCCGGGCTCGCGGTGCAGGACCAGACCCGCAGCAGGTACTCCGCCGTGAAGATCCCCACCGAGAATGCCCCGAAGGCGTCGAGCGCCTCCCCGTAGCGGGCGTCGACGGTCCGCACCGTCTCCAGCATGGCCGCGGCGGCGTTCAGCAGGATCAGGGAGACGATGAACGCCACGAACGCCCGCCCCGCGCGGCTCCGTGCCCTGCCCTCCAGGACCTCGAAGACCCGCCGGCGCACGCCCCCGACCGCCCTCTAGCCCGGGGGGAAGGCCGCCGCGACCAGCGCGGGGAGCACCTCCCCCGCCCGGCCGCGCAACACGAACTCCGCGAGCGGGGTGACGGGGGTGGGCTCGGGGTTTACCTCCACGAGCAGCGCCCCGGACTCCGCCGCCTCCCGGGGGAGGCCGGCGGCCGGGTAGACCACCCCGGAGGTCCCGGCGCACAGGAAAACCTCGCACCCGCGGGCCGCCTCGGAGGCCGCCTCCATGGCCCCCGGCGGGAGCGCCTCCCCGAACCAGACCACGTCCGGCCGCAAGGGGGCTCCGCACCGCGGGCAGCGCGGCGGGGATTCTTCCCCGGGCTCCTGCGGCGTCCGCTCGGCAGAGCAGACCGTGCGCAGGATGTTGCCGTGTAGCTCGATCACGTTCTCGCTCCCGGCCCGCCGGTGCAGCCCGTCCACGTTCTGGGTGATGAGCGTGAAGAGCGGCACGCGCCGCTCGAGCTCCGCCAGCGCCCGGTGGGCGGGGTTGGGCTCCGCCCCGGCCACCAGCTCCCGCCGCCAGGAGTACCACTCCCACACCAGCTTCGGGTTGCGGGCGAAGGCCTCGGGCGTGGCCAGCTCCTCGGGGTCGAAGCGCTCCCACAGGCCGCTCCCCTCATAGGCGTCGCGGAAGGTGGGCACCCCGCTCTCCGCGGAGACCCCGGAGCCTGTCAGAGCGGCCACCCTGCGGGCCTTCCGGAGGGCGCCGGCCAGCTCCTGCGGGATCTCCACCCGTCCCATCCTACCGGGCGAGGGCCCGCAGCAGCTCCTTCGGCCCCTCCGAGACTGGGACCCGCCGCTCCTCGCCGCTCCTCATGTCACGCACGGTGCAGAACCCGCCGGAGAGCTCCTCCTCGCCGAGCACCACCGCGTAGGAGGCCCCCAAGCGGTCGGCCTGCCTGAACTGCCCCTTCGGGCTGCGCCCGGCGTAGTCCAGCTCGCAGGCGAACCCCTCCGCCCGCAGCGCCTCAGCCAGCCGCAGCGCCGGAAGCCGGGCCTCCGGGCTCAGAGTGACGAAGAAGGCGTCCAGGGAGGTTTCCGGCTCCCAACCGCGGGCGGCCAGCAGGATCCTCTCCACCCCCGTGCCGAAGCCGATCCCCGGCACGTCCGGCCCCCCGAGCTCCTCCACCAGCCGGTTGTAGCGTCCCCCCGCCCCGACGGTGTCCTGGGCCCCGAGCAGCGGGCTCTTGGCCTCGAAGACCGTCGAGGTGTAGTAGTCGAGCCCCCGCACCAGCCGCTCGTCGAGGGTGTGGGGGATGCCCAGGGCCTCGAGCCCCTCCCGCACGGCACTCAGGTAGGCCGCAGCCTCCTCGCTCAGGTACTCCCCGATGAGCGGGGCCTCCCGGAGCACCGCCTGGGTGTTCGGGTCCTTGGAGTCGAAGGTCCGCAGGGGGTTCGTCCCGATCCTGGCCACCGAGTCCGGGTCCAGCTCCGAGCGGTGGCGCTCCAGAAACGCCCTGAGCTCGGGGATGTAGCGCCGGCGGGTCTCAGCGTCACCCAGGTTGTTCAGGTGGATGACCTCCTCCCGCACCCCGGCGGAGCGGTGGATCGCGTAGAGCAGGGCTATGACCTCCACGTCGACCAGCGGGTCGTCGGAGCCCAGCACCTCGGCCCCTATCTGGGTGTGCTGCCGGTAGCGGCCCTTCTGCTGCCGCTCGTGGCGGAACATCGGCCCGAAGTACCACATCTTCACCGGCTGGGCGAGCTTGTACATGCCGTGCTCCACGTAGGCGCGCACCACCCCGGCGGTGCCCTCCGGCCGCAGGGCGAGCTCCCTCCCCCCCTTGTCCCGGAAGAAGAACATCTCCTTGCGGACGATATCCGAGGTCTCCCCGGTGCTCCGGACGAACAGCTCCGCCTCCTCGAAGATGGGGGTCCGGACCTCTGTGTACCCGTAGCGGCGGAACAGCCCGCGGGCCAACTCGTAGATGCGGTCCCACAGGTCGGGGCGCTCGTGGGGCTCCTGACGGGAGGGGTCCCCCGGG
>JADDKG010000341.1 GCA_020253895.1 Rubrobacter sp. | reverse complement strand
TCCGCGGAGATAATGCCCACCTCGGTCCCCCCGGACTTCGAGCTCCTTACGGAGGACAACACCATACGCAGGGACACCTCGCTGGAGAAGCTCGCCGCCCTGCCCCCGGCTTTCATAAAGCCCTTCGGCACCGTCACGGCGGGCAACTCCTCCCCGCTCACCGACGGGGCCTCGGCCACGCTCCTCATGGAGGAGGAGGCCGCCCGGGCCGCCGGGTATGGGCCGAAGGCGCGCCTCGTGGACTACCTCTACGTGGCCCAGGACCCGGGAGAGGAGCTCCTGCTCGGACCGGCGTACGCCGTGCCGCGGCTGCTCGGGCGCAACGGCCTCGCCCTCTCCGACGTGGACGTCATCGAGATCCACGAGGCTTTTGCCGGCCAGGTGCTCGCGGTCCTCAAGGCCCTCGGGTCGGACCGCTTCGCCCGCGAGAGGCTCGGGAGAGAGCGGCGCGTGGGCGAGGTGGAGATGGAGAAGGTCAACGCCTGGGGCGGCTCGGTCTCCCTCGGGCATCCCTTCGGGGCCACCGGGGCCCGGCTCGTAACCACCGCGGTGGGCAGGCTCCGGGAGGAGGACGGGCGCTTCGCCGTCGTCACCGCGTGCGCCGCCGGGGGGCTGGGGCATGCCATGCTCGTCGAACGCATCGGGGAGGGCTAAAGAGAGATGGGATACCTCGACGTACGCAAGGAGGACGGGGTCGCACTCGTCTGGCTGGACGAGCCGGACAGCCCGGTCAACAAGCTCTCCACCCCGGTTTTGGGGGAGTTCGAGGCTGCGCTCGGCGAGCTGGAGGGCGACGGCGACATCCGGGCTGCGGTCCTGATCAGCGCGAAGAAGGACTCCTTCGTGGTCGGCGCGGATATCGAGGAGTTCTCCCGCCTCAAGACCCCCGGGGAGGTAGAGGGGATCATCCGCAAGGGCCACGAGCTTCTGGGGAGGATGGAGTCCTCCTCCAAGCCGGTGGTCGCCGCCATCCACGGCCCGGCGGTCGGAGGGGGGCTGGAGCTCGCCCTCGCCTGCCACTACCGCATCGCCACCGACCACCCGGCCACCAGGTTCGCCTTCCCGGAGGTGATGCTGGGGCTTCTTCCCGCCCTTGGCGGCACCCAGCGCTTTACCCGCTTGGTGGGGGTTCAGCGGGCGCTCGAGATCATCACCACCGGCAAGAACGTCTACCCCTCCCAGGCGAAGAAGATGGGGCTGGTGGACGCCCTGATCCACCCGGAGGGCCTGGCGGACGCCGCGAAGCGCGCCGCCCTCTCCCTCGCCGGGGGCACCCTGAAGCCCCGGCGCCGGAGGCCCTCCCTGCGGGAGAGGGTGCTGGAGGAGACCCCGCTCGACCGGCTCGTCTACGACCGGGCCCACAAGACGGCCCGGGAGAAGACCCGCGGCAACTACCCGGCGGTCCCGAAGATAATAGAGTGCATCCGCGCCGGCCAGAAGGAGGGGGCCGAGGCGGGCTTTGAGGCGGAGAGGGAAGCCTTCGCCAGGCTGCTGTTCACCCCGGAGTCGAAGGCCCTGAGGAACCTCTTCTTCCTCAAGAACGGCGCCGAGAAGAACCCTTACGCGGGCCGGGAGAGGGAGGTGAGGACCGTCGGCGTGCTCGGGGCCGGGCTCATGGGCTCGGGGATAGCCCAGGTGAGCGCGGCCCGGGCCTCCCGGAAGGTGCTCCTCAAGGACGCCAGCCTCGAGCTCGCCGCAAAGGGCCGCGGCGAGGTCTGGAAGGCCTTGAGCCGCCGGGTCGGCAGGGGCATGAGCGCCTTCGAGCGCGACCGGGCGGTCGAGCGCATCGTACCCATCGGGGACTACGCCCCCCTCGCGCGGGCCGACCTCGTCATAGAGGCGGTTCCGGAGGACCTTAACCTCAAGCACGAGACCATCCGGGAGGTCGAGAAGGTGGGCCGGGAGGACCTCATCATCGCCTCCAACACCTCGGCCATCCCCATAGCCGAGGTCGCCGCGGCCGCAGAGCGTCCCGAGCGGGTCGTGGGGATGCACTACTTCTCCCCGGTGCCCCGGATGCCGCTGCTCGAGGTGGTCCGCAAGGAGGACACCCCGGAGTGGGTGCTCGCCACCTGCATCCGGGAGGGTCTCGCCCAGGGGAAGACCGTGATCACGGTGAACGACGGCCCCGGCTTCTACACCACCCGCATCCTCTCCTTCTACATCAACGAGGCGCTGCTGCTCCTGGAGGAGGGGGCGGCCGTGGACGCCATAGACGAGGCCATGATGGACTTCGGCTTCCCGGTCGGGCCGCTCAAGCTCCTCGACGAGGTGGGCATAGACACCGGGGTGAAGATAAACGAGGTGATGCGCCCGCTCTTTGAAGCGCGCTCGCTGCGCACCAGCGACCGGGGTGGCGAGGTGGTCGCCGCCGGGTACAAGGGCCGCAAGAGCGGCCGCGGCTTCTACCTCTACGAGGGCCGGGACAAAGGGAAGGTGAACCCGGAGGTCTACGAGTTCCTCGGCGCCGGGCGCCGCCCAATCCCATCCCGGGCCATCCAGGAGAGGCTCTCGATGATGATGGTCTCGGAGGCGGTACGCTGCCTGGAGGAGGGGATCCTCACCTCCCACAGGGACGGAGATGTGGGCGCGGTCTTCGGGCTCGGCTTCGCCCCCTTCCGCGGCGGCCCGTTCTGGTACCTGGACCAGATGGGCCTCGAGAGGGCCGTGGTGAAGCTGAACAACCTCCGCTCGGCCTACGGCGAGCGCTTCGCCCCGCCGGCCCTGCTCGAGGAGCGCGCCGCCTCGGGCAAGGGGTTCTACTCCTCTTAGGCTGGCCGGGTGCGCCGGAACGTCCTCATCACCGGCGCGAGCTCCGGCCTCGGGCGGGGGATGGCGCGCGAGTTCGCCGCCCGGGGCCGCAACCTCGCCCTCTGCGCCCGGAGGCTCGGGCTGCTCGAGGATCTCAGAGAGGAGCTCGCGAGCAGCTACCCCGGCCTCCGCATCGTGGTCCGCAGGCTCGACGTGAACGACCACGAGGAGGTCTTCCGCGCCTTCCGCGCCCTCGACGGGGAGCTCGGCGGGCTCGACCGGGTCGTGGTCAACGCCGGGGTCGGGAAGGGCCGGCCCCTCGGGACCGGCCACTTCCGGGCCAACCTGGAGACGGCGGAGACGAACTTCGTCGCTGCCCTCGCCCAGTGCGAGGCGGCGGTGGAGCTCTTCCGGCGGAGAAACGCCGGGCATCTCGTGGTCATCTCCTCGGTCGCCGCCGTGCGGGGCCTGCCCGGGGGCATGACGGCCTACTCTGCCTCGAAGGCCGCCCTAACCGCGCTCGCCGAGGGCCTCCGGGCGGACCTGCACGGCACCCCTATCAGGGTCAGCGCCATCCATCCCGGATACATCCGCACGGAGATGAACGAGCGGTCAGGGAGGGTGCCGTTCATGGTCGGGCTGGAGAGGGGCTCCCGCCTGCTCGCCGACGCGGTAGAGCGCGAGCCCTCGGAGGCCTACGTCCCCTACTGGCCCTGGAGGCCCCTCAGCCTCCTCCTGCCCCTCCTCCCGGACGGCTGGGTGTCAAGGGCGGTCTCGTAGCGTTCCCGCCGCCCGTCCACAGCAGGACCCCGAGCGCAACCCACCCCGCCGCGGGCAGCAGCAGCGGGATCCCCAGCGACCGGATGCCAAGGCCCTCCCCCAGACCGAGAAGGCTGGAGAGGATCACCGGCGTGGGGAAGGAGAGCAGGGCCAGGACGAGCGGGAGCCAGCGCCAGGCCCCGAACGCGCCGCCTCTGAAGACCTCCACCCCGAGGAGCAGCAGGGCTCCCCACACCGCGAGAAAGGGTACCTGTGAGATCACGGTGGGCGCCGGCATCAGCGTCTGGGCGTACATCCCGGGCCCGGCGAGCAGCCACAGCACGTCGTAGGCGGCCATGACCAGCCCGAGAGCGGCCGCCAGCCCTCCCAGAATGCCCCCCAAAACGCCGGCCTGCCCGGAAACCCTCCCCTCAGCGGCCGACCGGTAGAGCCCCACCGCGGCAAGCCCCGCAAGCACCACCCCAAGATCCCCGAGCACGTAGAACAAAAGCCCGAGCCTCGACGCCCCCGGCGGCGCCGCAGCCCCGGAGGCCAGCAGCAGCCCCGACCCAAACGCACAGACCGCCGCCGCCCGGCGTCCCGCTCGCTCCCAAAGGCCCATCACAGGGAGTATAATAGCATCAAATGATAACTAATGTGGGTATGATCTCTGTGCATGCTTTTCCTATAATCTGGCGTGGGAGCCACTGCTGTAAGGTTGGGAGGAGGGAGATCTCGGGTGAGCCTTCAGCGGGAGATCCTCTCGCAGGAGTGGGTTGGCAGGCTTGTCGAGCTTGAGTTTATAGAGGTTGCCGGGGAGAGGCATGCGCTCGTAGGCTGGCTCCGGGGCGTCACGGAGAGGGGGGTGTACTTTGCCCGGGCCTTCTACTGCGGCGCGCTGGACAAGTACATGCCCGGCGAGATGGCCAGCTTCTACCCGTGGGGGCTGGTCGCGGAGATCCGGGGCGTGCGCCGCGGCTGAGCGCCGGCGTCGCGGTCCGGGTGCCGGTCTGTTATCATGGGCAAGCCAACGGAGCTTTATGTAGCCATACAAACAAGTTTGCGCCGGTGTGGAACCGGGTAGAGGGTTGCACCGCGATCCGGGCGCAGCGGATGACGAGGGAGGGTTTCACGGAGACATGAGGCGAGCCAGCAGCAGGGAGCGGCCTCCGGCGGGCCGCACCCGGATGAGCCGGGACGAGCGGCGGGAGATGGTACTGGATGCGGCGATCGTGGAGTTCGCCTCCTACGGGCTGCATGGGGTCACCACAGACACCATCGCCGAGCGGGTAGGGGTGAGCCAGCCCTACGTGATCCGGCTGTTCGGCTCCAAGAAGGGTTTGTTTCTGGAGGCCGGGCAGCGGGTGTTCGACCGCATCATGAGCGCCCTCAGGCAGGCGGTCGAGCGGCAGCCGGAGGAACCGATGCGGGCGCTGCAGCGGGCTTACGTGGGCCTGATGACCCAGCGGGAGGAGCTGCTGATGCTCATCCAGGTCTTCGCGGCCTCCAAGGACCCGGAGGTGCTCCGCACCGTCCACGAGCGGATGGAGGAGCTCTACAACTACGTGAAGGAGGTAACGGGCGGGAGCGAGGAGGAGCTCCGGCTGCTCTTCGCCCAGGCGATGCTCCTGACCGCCGCGGCGAGCATAGACCTCTACTCGCTCGCCGAGGAGAAGGAGTGGGCTCGGGCGCTGCTGGGCTTCAACCGCATAAAGAAGAGGAAGAAGGGCTAGCCGGAGGATTCGGGGCCCTCTGGGGAGGGCTCCTCCTTAGGGGTCCAGGCGGCGCACAGGCTGCCGCCCACGATCCCGAGCAGCATCCCTATCACCAGCCCTCCCAGCGCGCCCATGAGCGAGAGGATCGAGAAGATCAGCCCTACGACCCCGAAGATCTGGACCCTCTCGGTGTAGATCCAACCGAGCACGGCGCTGCCGAGCACGATCCCCCCGATGATCACCCCGCCGAAGACGAGGCTGAACTGCCCGAACTCCTGGACGTAGATGACCAGCGGCATCCAGATGATGAACAGCCCGGCCAGCGTCAGCAGGGTGAGCCCCAGCCTCGGACGCCGGCGTCCCCCGGACCTCTTGCCGCCCGCTTCCCGCGCCATGCCGGCTCCGCCTACTCCAGCCGAACGTTAATCCGCAGCCCCGGGATGGAGATGCTGTTGGCGAACTGGTAGTTGTTCATGCTGTCCAAATCGGTCAGCACGACCTCCGGCGCCAGCTGGTAGAAGGACTGCTCCCAGCTCTGCCGCTTGCTCGGCGGCGCCTCGTCGAGCTCCAGCCCGCTGGCGCTGAACGACCCGGCCTGCAGGTACGTGGCGTCCTGGATGAGCCCCTGTATCTCCACCGGCTGCTCGTTGCCCGAGAGCTCGACCACGAACGTGCGCCCCCCGGCTCCCGGTACCGCCTCGGGGATCGGGATCCGCTTCGAAACCACAAGCCCGTAGATCGTCGCCGTCCTCGCCTGGTTCCTGACCGCCGGAGAAACCTCCCTCTGCGAGTTGTCCCCCACCCGCGGCGTGAGCGAGAACCCCTGCAGCTCGACCCTGTCCGCCTGTATGCGGAAACCCCCTATCCCCCCCAGCGGCACCGCCAGCGCAACCCCTCCCATGTACAGCGCCACCAGGATCGCCCCCAGCGCCGCAAGCGCGCTGCCGAACGCTACGAGAAACCGCCTCCCGCTATAATGCATCTCCACAGCCGGCATCTCTCCCTCCTCTATCCCAACGTTGGCATCAAATGATAACTGAAGCTTGCGCCTCCTGCCACCCGGTTCCAGCAGTATGTTATCAGTCATTGCATAACAGAGTCGTTTCTGCTATTTATGTGCGCTGACGTGCCCTTCTATGGGGGAGGGGCGATGGGGTTACAGGAGGGAGGTCGGAGCGCCTTATGAGAGAGGTTATCCCGGGTGGGGAGAGGATGGTGGCGTTGTGGGCGTTGCTGTGCGTCTCTCTGTTTCTCCTCCTGGGGGTCTCGGGGAGCGCGTGGGCGCAGGGGGTGTTTCAGCAGGAGCCTTCGCAGAGGGGGGAGATACCGGGTCTCGGGGGGAGCGAGCCCTCTCAGCGGGGTGACATACCGGACCCGGGTGGTGAGGAGCCTTCGCGGAGGGGGGAGGTGCCGGATCCCGGGGGAGATGAGCCCTCGCAGCGGGGTGAGATCCCCGGAGGGTTCGGGGTTATAAACCAGAACCCTCCCGAGAACGCCGCGCCGGGGCAAAACCCTCCTGAGAACACCGCGCCGGGACAGAGCCCTCCCGAGATCACGGCTCCCGAACAGGACGTTCCGCCCTACGGGGCCCCCGCTCCTTCCGGAGAGGAGGAGACCTCGGCAGGTCCCGGGGCTGCGGAGGAGACCGCCGCTTCTTCTCCTGCGGCCTCGGCGGCGGGTGAGCAGTACTCTACCGGCGTAGAGACCGGGGAGGGTGGCCCGCTTCCGGACACCGGGGGCATCGGGCCGCTTGCGGCCTCCCTCGCCATCCTCTGCCTGCTCGGCGGAGGGCTTCTCCTGGTGCGTCGCCGGGGAGGTGGCAGGGGCTGATGGTCCCGGGCGGGGTCGGGGTGAAGGGGCGGTAGATCCTGGCCGCTGCCGGGGTAATCCTCGCGGTCCTGGGGCGCACCCCCGTCCGGAAGGCCGCTCCGGGGCGCCAGCCTCGGGCGGGAAGGGACGGTGGCGGGTGCTCTCCTGGTCCCTTTATGCTCCGGCTTGCGGCGCTGCTGCTCGTCGTGGGGGTCCTCGCGCTCCTTCCCTCCGACTACTCCGTCTCCGAGACCCCCGCTATCACCGACAGGTTCATCATCAACTCCGACAGGATAGAGGGCGAGGGGGTCTCCATCTTTCTGCTGCCGCCCGGCGGCGGCGAGCCGTTGCGGACCAGGATAGAGTTCCGGCGGGCCACCATCTACGGGCTGCGGCTCTCCGAGGTCTCTCCGGTCGCCGAGCTCGGCGACCTGAGGATGGCCGTAAACCAGAAGGCCCCGGGACCGGTGGTGATGACCGACCTCGCTATAGAGGCTACCGGCTTCAACTTCGCCATCTCCGGGGGGTGTCTGCGGCTCGGGTCCCGGCCGATCGACCTCACGCTCGACGGGGCGAGGGTGGAGGCCGGGAGCCTGCGGGCCTCCCGGGCGGACTTCTCCGGCAGCCGGGAGGGGCCGGCGTTCTCCATAGGCGTGGACCGGGAGGCCGCCGCGAGGAGCGGGGCCATGATCCGGCTCTCCGAGCTCGGGAACCCCTCCAACCTGGCGGCGCTAAAGGAGATGCTCAACAGGACCCTCGCCAACCTCGTCTCGGGGGATTTGGATCTCTGCGGTTCCGGGAAGAGGGACAGGGCCGATGGGTCCTCCGGCGTCCCGCCGGCCACCGCGGGGGCGATACCCTCCAACTACCTGCGGGCCTACCGCGACGCGGCGGACGAGTACGGTCTGGACTGGTCCGTGCTCGCCGCCATCGGCATGGTAGAGAGCGGCCACGGGGGAGGCGGTCAGGAGTACACCTGCGTTGCGGGACCGCCCACCGCCTACGGGAGCGCCGTAGGGCCGATGCAGTTCCTCAGGTCGACGTGGGAGGCCTACGGGGTAGACGCAGACGGCGACGGGGCGCGGGACGTCTGCTTCTACAGGGACGCCATCTTCGGGGCAGCCAACTACCTGGACCACTCCGGGGCGCCCGAAGACTACTACAGGGCCCTGTACGCCTACAACAACTCCCGGGAGTACGTCAGGCAGGTGCTCGCGCTGGCGGAGGCCTACCGCGACGGCAGGGCCCCCGCCGTCCCACCCGCTCCCGGAGGGGATGGCTGCCGGATGCCATCCTCCGTGCCCGGGGGCGTTGACCGGAGCGCCGAGGTCGTCGGCAACCGGGAGGCGGTCTTCCCGCTGCCCCCGCGCTACATGGACGGCTACACCAACGACTGGGGCGCCGCCCGGCCGAACGGCGGGCACGAGGGGACGGACATCTTCGCCCCCGAGGGCACCCCGATCTACTCCATCACCGACGGCATCGTGCGGCCGGCCTACGGGCAGGACACGGACTGGTGGAACTACCTGGGCGGCTGGATAGTCGTGGTGGAGGCAACGGAGAGCGTAGGCCCGATCCGGGCGGGAGACGAGCTCTACTACGCCCATCAGGCGGGGCGTCCGCCGCTGGAGTTCGGCCAGCGGGTGAAGGCTGGGGACGTCATCGGCTACGTCGGGCATACGGGCTACTCCTCCGTCCCCGGCACCCTCGGGCCGTTCGACCCCCACCTGCACCTGGGGTGGTACGTCCAGGACTCGCGGGCGGAGGCGCCCTCCGGGGCGAAGAACCCCTACCCGCTCCTGGAGTGGTTGCGGCAGAACGGCGGCCGCGCCACCGGCGCGGACCCCTACGTGCCGCCGCCGGGAAGCTGCGGGCAAAGCCTCCCCGTTCCGGCTTTCCCGCCAGCGTCCTACCACCAGGGCTGGAATCCGGTGGTGCCCCCCTACGGCCCGGAGCCACGGCCGGAGGAGGATCCTGCACCTCCGGCCAGGAAGCCGCCCGCCGCCGTGCAGGAGACCTCCCCCGGGGATGCTGGGGAGAGGCCGCAGAGGAGGGATCCCGGAGACCGGGAGAGGCCCGCCGGGGAGGCTGTGAAGAAGGAGACGAAGAAGCAGGTTGTAAAGGTCCACAAACAGGAGGTCTATGGCGAGAGCAGCGCCCCCGGCAAGCCGGACGCCGAGGACCGGGGGAGGAGGCCCGGTGCCGGAGAGCGGGGAGGCGGCCGCCCCGCAGGGGGCGAGCAGGACGTCGGAGGCGGCCGGCCGCAAGAGAGGCCCGGCGGGGGACAGCAAGCCACCAAGACGCCTCCTCCTGCCTCCGGTGGCCGGGGGGAGAGAACCGCTCCGCCTCAGCAGCAGCAACCCGGGCGGCAAACCTACCAGCCGCCACCACAGCAGAGTGCGCCGGCCCCTGCGCCCACCCGGCAGCCGCCGCAGCAGAGCGCCCCCGCGTCCTCATCCGGCCAGCAGCAGGCGCCGCAGCAGAGCGCCCCTGCGCCCGCATCCGGCCAGCAGCAGGCGCCGCAGCAGACGGCGCCCGCACCATCATCCGGCCAGCAGCAGACCACCCCCGAGACGACCACTGCACCCTCCGGTGGTGGAAGTGCCCCGGCGTGCCCTCCGGGGCAGACCCTGATCACGGACCTTCTCGGCCGTCTCCGGTGTGTGGTTTCGGGCGGCGGGTAGGTTCCTCAGCCGCTACGGGCGTCGGGGGAGCCTCCCAGATGGCGCCGGGCCATCTCGAAGACCTCGTCCTGGCTCTGGATCACGTCGTCGGCGCTCTCGGGCTGCTCTCTGCCGGGGGCGTCCCTCTCCGGCGGCCCGGGGGGCTGGACGGGCCTCTCCTCCTGTACGGGCGCCGGGCCGTTCGGGGAGCTGCCGGAGACCTTGAGCTCTACCCGGGGCCGGAAGCCCAGCCTTTCCTCCAGTACGTCGCGCAGCGGCTCCACCCGTTTGGGCTCTCCGGCGGACTTCATAAGCGGGGCGAGCTCCTCGGGGAAGGAGATCGTCACGAGCCCGTCCTCGCACCGCTCCACCCGGGCGCTCTCGTAGAGCGCGGCGACCGGAACCTGCCTCCTGGCCCGCAGCTCCTGCAGCACGGAGTCCCAGTCGAGGTCCCTTTCTCTGCGCGGAGGCTCCTCCGGCGGCTTCTCGGGCCGGGGAGGGGGATCTGGGGCTTCCCCCGCTTCTTCTGCGGGCCGCGTCATCTGCTCCCTCGCGGGGGGAGAGCCCTCCCTGAGATGCTTTTCCAGGGCCTCGACCCTCCTTACGAGCCCCTCGGGGGAGGGGTCCGTGTAGTCGCGGGCGAGCTTCAGGAAGCAGAGCTCGAGCTCGAGCTTGGGGTCGCCGCCGCGCCGGATCCTACCCGAGGTCTCCCCGAGGGCTTCTATCATGCGGACGGCCTCCCCGGTGGGGATCCTCCGGGCCTGCTCCTCCAGGGCGGGACGCTCCTCGGGGCCGGTCTCGGCCAGGGCCACCTCGGGGGCGTAGGGCAGCAGCATAATCACCC
>JADDKG010000340.1 GCA_020253895.1 Rubrobacter sp. | reverse complement strand
GCAAAACCCGTGAAGGCGGCCCTAGCCGTCGGGCTCGATGGTTGAGATGAGCCCCTCGGCCTTGAGCCCCTCGCGGTAGAGCTCGGCAAGCTCCTTGTGGCAGCGGATGACCACCGCCTGCCCCCTGGTGTGGGCCTCCAGCATGATGGAGACCGCCCGCCGGAGCGAGAGCCGGGGGATGACCTTCATGAGCGCGCCCACCACGTGGTCCATGGGGGTCCAGTCGTCGTTGTGGAGGATGACCCGGTAGCGGGGCTCGCGGGAGGGAGCGCGGCGGGTCTTGCGCTCCGGGGCGGTCTTCGTGGCCGCCGAGCAGCGGACTCCGGCCCGCCAGATGTCGTGCCCGAGAACACCCATCACGAACAGTGAGGTTAGCACAGCCCGCCGCGGGCTTCAGCGCCGGATGAGGTGCAGCACCGTCTCCAGCGCCGCCTCGGCGGCGCGGCGGTTGGCCGCCTCTATCTCCTTTATCCTGGGCACGGGGGGGTAGTCAGCCGGGTCGTCGCGCATCAGGCGGGGCAGCTCGACCGGGCTATCCGCTGCGTGCTCCAGCAACCAGCCCTCCGGCAGGTGCGCGGGCAGCTCCTGGTGGGAGACCGCCGCCCAGAGCGCGCTCCAGGCCCGGGGCACCACCCGCCAGTGGTCGTAGCCCCCGCCCCCGAGAGCCACCCAGCGCCCCCCGCACAGCTCGTGCGCCAGCTCGTGCATCCGGCGGGGGATGTGCTCGTAGAGCCGGGTGGTGGCGCAGAGGTGGGTCAGGGGGTCCAGGGCGTGGCCGTCGCAGCCGTTCTGGGAGACGATCAGGTCCGGACCGAAGGCCCGCAGCACCTGGGGGACGACGGCCTCGAAGCACTCTATCCAGGAGTCGTCATCGGTAAAGGGCTCGAGCGGGACGTTGACCGAGTAGCCCACGCCCTCCCCGCGGCCCTTCTCGTCCACCCCCCCGGTGCCCGGGAAGAGGTAGCGGCCCGACTCGTGCATGGAGACCGTCAGCACCTCGGGGTCCTCGTAGAACATCCACTGCACCCCGTCGCCGTGGTGGGCGTCGGTGTCCACGTAGGCTATCCGGATGCCGGGGTGCTCCCGCTTGAGCAGGGCGATGGCCACCGCAGCGTCGTTGTAGACGCAGAAGCCGCTGGCCTTTGACCTTAGCGCGTGGTGCAGGCCCCCGGAGATGCACATGGCGTGCTCGGCCTCCCCCGAAGCCACGAGCCGGCAGGCCAGCACCGTCCCCCCCACCACCCGGCTGCAGGCCTCGTGCATCCCCGGGAAGACGGGGTTGTCCGGGGTCCCGAGGCCGTAGTCCAGAAGCTCCGCGGGGTCCACGGTCCCGCTCCCCGCCTGCTGGACCATCCTGACGTAGGTGAGGGTGTGAACGGAGGTGAGCTCCTCCTCGGAGACGGGCTCGGGGCGGAGAAACCGGTATCCGGCGAGCAGCCCGAGCGCGTCGCAGAGCTCAAGCGTGAGCCGGATGCGCAAAGGGTTAAACGGGTGGTCCTCGCCGAAGCCGTACTCCTCGAGGGAGCGGTCGTGGACTATGGCCGCGCTTCCGCTCATCGGGCGGCCTGGGGCGGCCAGATCACGACGTACCCCGCCCGCCGGAGGATCTCTATGGCCCGGGAGGGGTCTATGGTGTCCACCCGGAAGACGGCCACCCGTCCCGGTGTGTCGCCGTCGGGGAACTTCTGGCGGGGGCCGGTGGCCACGCTCACGATGTTTATCCCCAGCTCGCCGAAGATGCCGGCGACCCCGGCGAGGCTCCCGGGCCGGTCGGGCATGAGCACCTCGAGGCGGCTCCCGGGCTCGTTGGCCCCCACCAGGTACACCAGCGTCTCCATCACGTCGGAGGTGGTGATGATCCCGACGAGCCTTCCGTCCTCCACCACGGGTAGGCAGCCGATCCCCTTCTCCCGCATCCGGTTGGCGGCGACCTCTACCGGCTCGTCGGGCCGGACGGTTATGACCTCCCGGCTCATGATTTCTCCC
Organism: Rubrobacter sp.; assembly: GCA_020253895.1. Lineage (GTDB taxonomy): Bacteria > Actinomycetota > Rubrobacteria > Rubrobacterales > Rubrobacteraceae > Rubrobacter_B. The sequence continues at coordinate 1,571 of JADDKG010000340.1, read as the reverse complement.
ACCCGCAACCTCCGCAACGCGGCGGCCCGCGCGGGGTCGCCGAGGGCCGGGGTGGCCGAGCGGAGATCCCGGTCGGAGACCACGCCGACGAGCCGCCCGTCCTCCAGCACGGGCAGGTGGCGGATCCGCCGCTCCCTGCACAGCGCCAGAGCCTCGTCGGCCCGCGTCTCCGGGGAGACGGTGACGACCTCGCGGGTCATGGAGTCTTCTACTAGCAGCACTCGTGGCCCTCCCCACCCGGAAACGGCACCAACGTCAGGCTGTGCTTTGCATTGTACACGGTAACCAAGGGGCGTATAAAGAAGCGGCGATGGAGGAACAGAGCCTGAGCCAGCTGCTCGCCGGACGGGTCGAGGAGATCGTGCGCGGCAGCTTTACCGGCGTGCGGGAGCGCTGGTGGTGGGAGCGGAGCCTGGACGGGGGGCTGAGGGTCTGCCAGGAACTCGACCCTGAGCGGCTGTCGCAGGAGCTCGCCAGCCGCTCAGGACGGCCTCCGGAGGAGGTTCGCGAAGCGGTGCGCGAGGAGCTCGGCCTTGAGGACATGTCCCCCGCCGTGCTGACCTTCGAGATACCGGGCACCGCCACCCCGGAGGAGGCGGAACGCCTGCTCCGGGAGAGGTCCTCCGGCCCCCTCGGGCTCGCCGGGGGGCTCTACGGGCGGCTCCTCCGGCGGCTCGGCTAGGGTGCGACCCTCCCCGACCGGTTGACCAGGTAGATCCCGGCGACGACCAGCGCCGCCCCCAGGAGCAGGGCCGGTCCGAAAGGCTCGTCCAGAAAGACCACCCCGACCACCACGGCGGTCAGCGGCACGGCGAAGATGTACGCGGAGACCCGGCTGGCCTCGCCCGCTCTCACCAGGGAGAACCAGATGATCCAGGCGAGCGACACCCCCACCAGCCCGGCATACAGGAGGGCCCCCAAGAACCCCGGGCCCCAGTCCACCCCCCTCCAACCCTCCACGAGCGTCCCGGCCAGCGTGAGCAGCCCGCCCCCGGCCACGAACTGCACCGCCACCGACCACAGCGTGGAGACGCTCTCCTGTACCATCTTGAAGTACACGGTCCCCGCCGCCCAGGACAGGGCGGAGGCCGCCCCCAGCGCCACCCCCGTCAGGGAGAGACCGTGCAGCTCTCCCGAGAGGCCTCCGGCGCTCACCACCGCTATGCCGGCAAAGCCGAGGAGCAGCCCGGCCACCCCGCCGCCGGTGAGACGCTCCCCCAAGAACAGCCAGGCCAAGAGCCCCACCAGCAGGGGCTGCAGGTACACCAGGAGCGCCACCGAGCCGGAGGGCAGCAGAAGCACGGCGTAGGTCTGCAGACCGAAGAAGAGCACCACGTTCAGGAGCGCCAGAAGCCCGAACGCGGGCCAGCTGCGCCGCAGGTCCGGCACCCCGTCGCGCGCGAGAGCGACCGGCACCATCACCAGCCCGCCGAGCAGGGCCCGAAGCCCGGCGAAGAGCACCGGCGGGCAGTAGCGAAGCCCGATCTCTATGGCGGCGAAGGAGGTCCCCCAGAAGAGAACCAGCAGAGAGAAAAGAAAGAGGGCCGGGAAGCGCCCGGATCCCTTCAACG
>JADDKG010000034.1 GCA_020253895.1 Rubrobacter sp. | reverse complement strand
GGTTGCGCTACATGAATTACGAAGAATTTTGGAGAATCTCTGCCGCCTGCTGTGGAGGGACGTTCAGGCGGTGTACGCTGCTCTTCCCGTCTTCGTCCTCCTGGACGAGCCACATCTCGTCCAGGAGGGCGGAATCCTGGACGTCCCCGACGTGGGAGATGATGAAGATCTGGCCGAACGCCCGCTTGAGCCTGTCCAGGGCGAGCAGGACGTTGCGGCGACGGTCGGCGTCGAGGGCCCCGAAGACCTCGTCGAGCACGATGAACCCGAGGGCGCCCGGTCCCCGGTCGGAGATCATCTTGGAGAGCGCCACCCGGGCGCACAGGCTGGCGATATCCGCCTCCCCGCCGGAGAAGCGGGAGATCTCGTAGGAATCCGAGAGGCCGTCGAAGAGCCGGATGGTGTAGTTGTCGTCGAACTCCATCCGGCTGTAGCGGCCGTCGGTGAGGTCGCTGATAAGCCGGCTGGCCTCCCGCTGCAGGCGCGGCCGCACCCGGGCGGTGAGGGTGCGGTAGAACTCCCCTAGGAGCCGGTCCATCTCGTTGAGCTCGCCGGCCCGGGCGGCCTGCTCGTCGGCCCTGCGGCGCTGCTCCCTGTAGCGCCCGAGCTCTTCCTCGAGCCTCTGCAGCCGGTGTTCGAGCTCCCGCAGCTCCGCCGCCGCCTCGTCCCGCAGCCGCCGCGCCTCGTCCCGCAGCCGCTCCGCCTCCGCGGCCCGCTCCCTGGCCCGCCGGTGGGCCTCCTCGTCGTAGCCCAGCGCGGAGATCTCCCTGCGGACCTCCTCCGCCCGCTCCGCCGCCTCCCGCTGCTCGCGCAGCGCCCGGCGCAGCTCCTCCTCCACGGCGGGGCGCCGCGCGAGCCGCTCCCGGAGGGTTTCCAGGACGCCCCGGAGGTGCCCCATCTCCTGCCGGCGGGCCTTGAGGCGCTGGTGGGCGGCCTCGTCGTAGGCGGGGCCGCGCGAGAGCCGCTCCACCTCCTCCGCCCGCCCGGCGGCGGCTGCGGCGTCCTTCTCGTAGGAGGCGAGGAGGCTGGCCAGCTCCGGGCGGGCGTCGCGCAGGCGGCGGAGGCGCTCCAGGGTCTCCGCCGCCTCCTCCAGCTCCTCCTCCGCCGGGACGGGGGAGGGGCCCAAAGAGCTGCGGAGGGCTTCCGCCCGTTCCTCCAGCCGCGCGATGCGGGCGTCCAGGTCTTCTATCCGGGAGGCGGCCACCCCGCGTTCCTCCGCCAGGAGGCGGAGCCTCTCCAGGCGGAGGTGCGCCTCCTCCATGCGCTCCGCCAGCTCCCTGGCCCGCCTCTCGAGCCCCCGGGCGGAGGAGAGGGCCCTCGCGGCCCGGGAGCGCGCCTCTTCCTCCTGGCGGCGCAGCGTCTTCAGGACCTCGGCGTGCTCCCCCGCGGTGAACCCGCGCCGGCAGGTGGGGCACTCGGCGGCCTCGTGGGACTCTTCGATCAGCCGGCGGGCCTGCGCGAGCCGCCCGGCCTCCCGCTCCTCCGCCTCCGCGAGGCCCCGCTGCTGGGCGGCGTTCCGGTGCAGCCTGCCCTGCTCCTCCCGGAGCCGCTCCAGAAGGCGCTCCGGGGGCTCCTCGCCGGAGACTTGCGAGATCTCCCGCCCGAGGCGGGCCAGCTCGCGGCGGCCCGCCTCCCGCTCCTCCCGGAGCTCCCGCAGCTCCCGCTCGGCCTCGGCGAGCTTGCCATGCAGCTCGGCCGTCTCCCGGAGGTTCTGCAGGCGCCGCTCGGCCCGCCGGCAGGCGCCCTCCGCCTCCGCGAGCACCCGCAGAGCCTCCCGGAGCCGGGCGGCCTCATCCTCTATCCCGAAGAGCCCCTCCCAGCCGGGGAGCGGGGGAGCATCCCCGTCCAGCTCCTCCAGCAGGTCGCAGGCCCGCATCAGGGAGGCGTGGGCGGAGCGGCGGAGCCGGTGCATCTCGCCGCGGGCCATGTCCCGCTCCTTCTCGCGGTTCCGGGCCTCCTCCAGCGCGGATATCTGCCGCTCCACCTCCTCGAGCCCCAGGGTGCGGGGCTCCAGCTCCTGCGCCTTGCGCTCGTCCTCGTCCAGGGAGCCTAGCTGCTCCCGCAGCTGGCGGGCCCTCTCCCCGGCGCGCTCTTCCCCGGCCACGGCGGCGGCCAGCCGCCGCTCCAGGCCGGCCGCGCGGCGGTAGAGCTCCCCGGCCCTCTCCGCCTCCTCCCGGGCAGAGGCGAGCTCCTTCTCGCGCTCCTGCAGCGTCCTCTGCAGCTTCTCCAACCGCGAGCTCGCCCCGTCCCTCCTCTTGCGGGTCTCGGCGATGCCGCTCTCTAGGGCCTCCGCGTCGGTCTCCGCCAGGACCTGCTCCAGCGCCTTGTGCAGGTTGGCGGCGGCGGTGCGGTCCTCCCGAAGCAGCCGCTGGGCCTCCTCCACCCGGCTTATCCCCAGCAGGCGGGCGATCTTCCGCTGGCGCTCCGTACCGGTTATCCCGGCGAAGAACTCCAGCTCCTTCTGGCGGGCGAAGAAGGTGGCCTCGAAGGCGGTCCGGTCCATCCCGAGCAGGTGTTCCTGCACCCACGCCTCCACCTCCGAGGGGCCGCTGACCAGCTCCTCGTCGGGCTCCCTGTAGACCCGGGCCTCCGTCTTGTTGCGGCGCAGCGAGCGCGCGACCCTGTAGGAGGTCCCCCCGACCTCGAGGGTCACCTCCACCACGGAGCGGTCGGCCGCCGAGCCGCCACTCCAGGGTATGGAGGCGTTTGCGAAGCGGGGGTCCCTGCCGCGGGCCCCGAAGAAGGCCCAGAGTATCGCCTCGAACAGGGTGGTCTTCCCCGCGCCGTTCGCCCCCACCACCCCGACGGCCCCCTCGGGGGGGTGCAGCTCCAGCGGGTCGCGGAACTGCTTGTAGTTCTCCAGGTAGAGGCGCTCCAGGATCATCCGTCCTGCACCCCCTCTCCGGCCCGCCGCAGGTAGTCCAGCCCGGCGGCCAGGAAGCGGTCCGCGAAGCGGCGCCCGATCCTGCCGCCCTCCCGCCGGTCCTCCACAAAGGCCCGGAACTCCTCCTCCAGCGGCCCGAAGGCGGTCTCCGACGGCTCCTCCGGTAGGACCTCCTCCGTACCGGCCTCCGAGATCTCCAGGCTGAAGTCCAGGCAGCGTCGCCTGAGCTCCCGCAGCACCTCCCGGTCTACGTCCCCGGCCACCCCGCGGGGTGCGTCCACCACCTTCAGCCGGACGATCGCCCCTTCGACGTCCTCCCTCGCGGCGCGCTCCCTTATGGCCTCGGTGAGCTCCGCCGCGTCCATGCCCGAGGCGTCTATCCGGGGGAGGTCCAGCATCGGGCGGCAAGGGATGGGGACGTGCTCCACCCGCGCTTCGCCGCTCCCGTCGAACTCCACCACGGCGAACCCCGGCTGGGCGTCCACCTCCCCGAACCCGAAGCGCTCCGTCGCCCCGGCGTAGTAGGCGTTTCGCCCGTGCGGGTGGAAGTAGTGGTAGTGGCCGAGGGCCACGTAGTCGAAGCCGCCGTTCAGCACGTGGCCCGGCAGGTCCACCTCCCCGAGCTCGTAGCCCCGGATCCTGAGCCCCGGTACGGTGCCGTGGGTGACGAGGATGCTTACGTCGTCGTCCCTCTCCGGGGTCACCACCAGCTCCTGGTCGGCGACCGCCCCGTGGGGGACGAGCGAGAGGCCCACCCGCACCCCCCGCACGTCCACCGCGTCGTAGACCGGCTCGTAGCCGTGGGCGAAGCGGGCGCCCACCAGGGTCGCGTACTCCAGGGCCGCGGTGGTCGCCCGCAGCCGCGGGGTCTCGTGGTTGCCCGCGATGCCGTAGTAGGGGATGTTGCGGCCGGTGATCC
>JADDKG010000339.1 GCA_020253895.1 Rubrobacter sp. | reverse complement strand
GGGATAGATCCTTGGGGTTGACGTGGATGTCGGCGAAGACCAGCATGGCGCCCTGCCCTCCTTTTCCGCTTTCCCCAGCCCCCGCCTTATACACCGGTCGGGGTGGCGGGGCAAGCCCCTGCCGGAGGGCTATCCGCCCTGCTGCTCCCTCCCGGAGCGCAGCACGTCCGGGTTGGACTCGGCGAGCTCGCGGGCCTCGTCGTAGGACCTCTCGGCCCGCTCGTAGCCCCGGCCGACCTCCTCCAGGATCTCGAGCGCCCGCTCCCGGTTCTCCTCCAGGGCGGGGTCCTCCTCGAGCAGCCTGTAGAAGTCCAGCTCCCGGGACTCGGCCGCAAGCTGGGCCTCCATTGCCTCGGAGAGCAGCCGGGCGTACCGCTTTACGGTGGGGTCGACGTCGAGCTCCTGCACCTCCGAGAGCGCCCGGCGGGCCTCCCGCAGGTGATCCCGGGCCTCCTGCATCGCCTCTCTTGCCCGCCGGATCTCCTCCCGCTCCCCCGAGGGGTCCTCGCCGGACTCTATCCTCTGCTTTACCTCCTCGTAGGTGCTGCGGGCGCGCTCGAAGTGCCGGTTGTGCTCGGCTATGGCCTCGTTGGCCTGCGAGATGGCCCGGTTGGCCTTCTCCTGCGGGTCTTCGAGCAGCCCCTGGCATCCTGCCGCCAGGGACAGCAGGGCGATTAGCATCACAACGAACACCGCTCTCGGGTTTATCATTTGCGACATGAGCGAAGGAAGTATACCGCCTCCGGTGCTCGGGGCCCTACGCCTGCTCTCGGCTGCCTTCTGGCGCCGGCTCTCCGGGCTGTCTTCGCGCCTGCGGCGGCGTGAGCCCGCGCCCGAGCTGCGGGCCCGCGCCGCCGCGGCCCTCTCCCGCTACGTCAAGACCAACGCCGACCTCCTGGACCGGGCAGCCCGGCTCGCCGCCCGTGCCGAGCGGCTGGAGCGGGAGGGGACGCCGAGCGAGAGCGTCCGCAACCGGGCCGAGCGGGCGCGGCGGGAGATAGAGGCCGGGCTCGCGGCGCTCCGCAGCTCCTTCGCGGCCTCCGGCCGGGAGGCGCTGGAGGCCTTCGAGCTGGAGCTGGAGCGGGTCCATCCGGCTCTCAGGGCCTACGGCGGCGGGCGCCCCTGAGGCTTTCCGGAGAGGGCCTAGCCCGCTGAGGTGACCGCGCTGTAGGCCTCGCGGGCCAGCCTGCGGGCCTCGGGGCCGGTCTTCGGGTTCAGGAACAGGAAGGCTGCGCCGGCGCCGAGCAGCAGTAGCAGCCACTTTCCGGAGCCGCCCTCCCGTACCCGCTCCCCGCGCAGCCGCCGGGTACCCTGCTGGGCGGCGCCTGCTGCGGCCTCGACCTGCTTGCGCAGCTTGTCGTCGTCCCAGAGCCTTGCGACCACTTCCGAGGGTCGCTCGCCGGAGAGCTCCTCCATGATGTTGTGCGCCGACTCTATAAAGGTGCGGATGTTGTCCCTTAGATCGTCGTCGTAGAGCAGCCGCTCAAGCAGCGGCTTGGCGCCGGCATAGGCGGCCGCGAGGCTCCCAAGCGGGATGGCCGCCCGGGATTCGGCGCGCTCCTTGAGTCTCTCCGCCCGGCTCTTTCTCCCAAACACCTTGACCTCCGTATCCTCTCTTCCGACGTCCCTTGCGGATGACGCCTACATCATACCCGTTTCGCCGCCGTGGTATCCCGGGGCTCAGAGGGGGCGGAGGGAGATCCTGACCTCTTCCCCGTCCACGGCGAGGAGGTCCTCCCCTTCGCCGTCCAGCTCGAGGCTGCGGGCGAGCACCTCGCTCTTGAAGTACTCGCCCCAGCGGCCCGCGAGAAGCTCCCTCAGCCGCCCGCTCGCGGAGAGGCTCACCCTGATGCTCTCCTCTATCTCGAAGCCCTTCTCCCGCCGGAGGTTCTGCACCTTGTGCACGAGCTCCCGCACCAGCCCCTCTTCGACGAGCTCCGGATCCAGCTCCGTCCGCAGGGCCACCGAGAGCCCGGCCTCGCTCTCCACCGCGTAGCCCTCCCTGGGCCCCGACTCCACAAGGAGCTCCTCGGGCCGCAGCGTGATCTCCTTGCCCTCGACGCTTACGGTCACAGGCTCTCCGGAGGCTGCCCTCCTTGCGAGATCTTCGGGGGCCTCCTCGAGCGCCCTCCGGATGGCGGGCACGAGCCTCCCGTACCTGGGGCCGACGGCGGAGAGGTTGGGCTTTAGCGAGTACCGTAGGACGTCCTCCGTGCCGCCAAAGCGCAGCTTCTTGACGTTGAGCTCATCCAGCACGATCTCCTCGAGCCCCTCAAGGTTCTTGCGCAGGCGCTCGTCGGCAACCACCACCACCTCCCGCAGCGGCTGGCGTGTCTTTATGGCCGCGGCGTTGCGGGCCGCCCGGCCTAAAGAGACCACCCTCCGGGCAGCCTCCATCCGCTCCATCAGCTCACCATCCACCAGCTCCTCCCGGTACTCCGGCCAGTCGGTGAGGTGTACGCTCTCCGGGGCACCGGCCCGCCGCTCCAGGTTCCGGTAGATCGCCTCCGCCACAAAGGGGGTGAAGGGGGCGGTCAGCCGGATCACCGCGGTCAGGCACTCGTAGAGGGTGGAGTGGGCGGCCTTCTTGTCGGTGTCCTCCTCTCCCTTCCAGAACCTGCGCCGGCTCCTGCGCACGTACCAGTTGGAGAGCTCGTCCACAAAGTCCTGGATGGCCCTCCCCGCGGTGGTGACGTCGTAGGCGTCGAGCCGCCCGGTGACGGTCTCGATGGTCGTGTGCAGCCGGGAGAGGACCCACCGGTCCATGAGGCTGCGATCCTCGTAAGGGACACGGTCCGCCTCGGGGTCGAAGCCGTCGATGCGGGCGTAAGTTACGAAAAAGGAGTAGGTGTTCCAGAGGGTCAACAGGTACTTGCGGACTGCCTCGTCCACCTGCTCCTCGCTGAAACGCCGGGTGTTGACCGGGCTCGCCGCCGTGCACAGCGCCCAACGGAGGGCGTCTGCCCCCTGCTTCTCGAAGAGCTCCCAGGGGTCTATAACGTTGCCGAGCGACTTGCTCATCTTCCGGCCCTCGGAGTCCAGGATGATCCCGAGCGCCATGCACGTCTTGTAGGAGCTCCTCCCGAAGAGCATGGTGGATACGGCGAGCAGCGAGTAGAACCAGCCCCTGGTCTGGTCCACGCCCTCGCAGATAAAGTCGGCCGGAAACTGCCGCTCGAACCGATCCTTGCCCTGGTGCGGGTATCCCCACTGGGCAAAGGGCATGCTGCCGGAGTCGAACCACACATCCAGCACCTCGGGGATGCGGGTGGCGATCTCGCCGGTCTCCGGGTGCCGGATGCGGACCCGGTCTATATACGGCCGGTGCAGATCATCCGGCACCGGGTCGACCGCGAGCTCCTCGAGCTCCTTTAGGCTGCCGACCACGACCACGTCGCCGCTCTGGGTGCGCCAGATCGGGAGCGGCGTGCCCCAGTAGCGCTCCCGCGAGAGGGCCCAGTCTACATTGTTCTTGAGCCAGTCCCCAAAGCGGCCCCACTTTATGTGCTCGGGCACCCAGTTTATCCCCTCGTTTTCCTCGAGCAGCCGGTCAAGGACGGCCGTGGTCCTCGCGTACCAGGCCCGCTTGGCGTAGTACAGAAGCGGCGTCCCGCACCGCCAGCAGTGCGGGTAGGCGTGCT
>JADDKG010000338.1 GCA_020253895.1 Rubrobacter sp. | reverse complement strand
GAATCATCACCGGTGGCGGCAGCAGCCTCAGCGGAGGCGCTGGCCGAGGCGGTTGCGCCGTTCGAAGAGGTGCTGCCGTTGTCGGTGCTGCCGTGATCGTCGCCGTGAGAATCATCACCAGGCTCGACCACAACGACCTCGCCACCCTGGTCGACGCTTATGTCGTCCCCGGCCTGCAGGCAGTTCTGTACCGCGTCAACCGAGATCCCGAGCTCCTGAGCGATGTTGGCCGCCGCAGCGCTGCCGATATCGCCGGAGACGGCACCAGCATCGCCGTACTGCCCCTGCTGGCCAAGGATCGAGATCACCTGGTCGCAGTTCTGGTCCTGGATCTGGACATCACCGCCCACCGCGTTGGCCTGCGCCAGCGCAGGAGCAGCAGCGACCAGCACCATCGCCAGCATCGCCGCTACCAACATTACCTTCCTCAAAACTCTACCCCCTTGTCGTGGGCTACTACGGATGTGTATTTTCATAATTTCGCTTCCAATTGTCAACCTATAGCTTAAATTTTCTTAACTTTTCTAATATCTTGGCAACTTATTAGCGGAGACCCCCATATATGGCGGTCCAGGAGCAAGACGGCGGACTTTATAGGTGCCCTCCATGCGGGAGTTCCCTGGAGTAAGTAGGCGCGGTGGGCTTTTCATAAGCCCACCGCGCCCAACAACCGGACCGAGAAGGACCAAAGGGTCCGAACGGGTAGAAAGTATCTTACTTACTAAGCCCTACAGCCGCCTCCCGATGGCGCTGCCCGGCAGGGCCACCGCGAACGCGAGCGCGAACGGCGCCAGCGTGCCCGGGCTGAAGGGCCAGAAGTAGAGCAGCCCGAACCCGGCGGCGACGAGGCCCCCTACCAGGAGACCGTGCAGGAGCGCGGTCGGGCCGGACGTGCCGCGGGTCGCCCACGCCGCGGCGACGAACGTCATGACGGGCAGGGGCCAGACGGCCGCCCGGCTTGCGAGCGGCTCCGCAAGCCCTCCGCCCGGGTTCGCCTGCGTCACCGAGGCCGCGAGGGAGTAGACCGTGATCAGCAGCACCGCCACCGCCGCGTTGGCGAGGTGCGCCGCCAGGACGGCGATCAGCACCCTGCCCCACCGGATCCCAGAAGCAATCTTCATTCCACGTCCTTTCTACGGTCGTTCAGCGTGCGCCGCGCCGCCCGTGCTTCCCCTTCGGCCGGCGTCCTGCCCCGAGGAGCAGCACCAGGAGCGCGGCCCCCACAGCCACGACGGCGAGCCCCGGGGGCTCCACGGGAAGCCGGGAGAAGCCGAGCAGCGGCGGGAAGCCCCAGAGCCGGGTCATCCCCCAGACGAGGAGGATGGCGGCGTTTACGAGGACACCCAGCCGCACCGCCCACCGCCCCGGGCCGAAGAGGAGGCTCGCGGCGAGCAGCCCCTGGAAGACGGCGGCCAGGAAGACGAACGAGCCGCTCAGGGGGCGGGCCGCAAACTCGCCCGGCAGGGTCCACAGGAGGACGAGCTCCGAGGCGAAGGCCAGCGCCGCGGCAACGGGCATACCGGGGTTTCTCTTCAAGCCGCCACCCTCAGACCACCTCGAAGTTCGCCATCATCATCATGTCCTCGTGCTCGAGGTTGTGGCAGTGGAAGACGTAGCGGCCCCGGTAGCCCTCGAAGCGGACGGCGAGGCGCACGGTGCCCCCGCGGACAAAGACGGTGTCCTTCCACCCGGCGTCGTAGGGCCCGGGCGGGCCGCCGTCGCGGGAGATCACGCGGAAGTGGGCCAAGTGCAGGTGGATGGGGTGCTGCGGGTCGGCGGAGAGCTCCCAGACCTCGGTCGAGCCCAGGCGCGGCCGGGCGTCCACCCGCTCGGGGTCGAAGACCCGGAGGTTGATCGTGGACATCCCGCCCCACGCCCCGCCGGCGGCGAAGAAGAAGCGCCGGGTGGTTTCGGCCGTTTCGGGGTCCGGGAAGTGCTGTTCGGGCGCGAGCCTCTCCGGCACGGCGCTCTCCTCGCCCTCCCTTCTCGCCACCACGAAACGCATCACGTCTGAGGTCCGCCCCTCCCCGAGCAGGTTCTTGAGGGTCACCTCCTGGCCGACCCGGTAGCGGGAGAAGTCCACCACCACGTCGAAGCGCTCTGCGGGGGAGACGAGGAGCCGCTCGTGGGCGATAGGGGCCTCGAGCAGCCCGCCGTCGCCGCCGACCTGCACGAAGGGCTCGCCTCCCGGCGGGGGCGGGTCGAGCGCCAGGTCGTAGACGCGGGCATTCGAGGCGTTGAGGATGCGGAAGCGGCACTTCGTGTTTGAGACCTCAAGGTAGGGCCACGGCGCCCCGTTGACCAGGACGGTGTCGCCGAAGAAGCCGTTCATTGCCGTCGCGAGGACGCCGGGCTTCTGGAGGTCGGGGTCGAGCGAGGGGTAGTAGAGCGAGCCGTCCTCCCGGAAGGTGCGGTCGGCTATTACCAGCGGCACCTCCCTCTCGCCCTTCGGCAGCGGCAGGGAGTCCTCGACCTCGTCGCGGAGGATGTAGAGCCCGGCGAGGCCCCGGTAGACCTGCGGGCCGGTGAAGTCCATGCGGTGGTCGTGGTACCAGAGCGTGGCCGCCCGCTGCTCGTTGGGGTAGGCGTACTCCCTCGTTCCCTCGCTCGTGTTGCCGTGACCCGCGTGGCCGGTGTGCCCGGCTCCGTGAGCGCCTCCCGCCGGGAGGAGCAGGTCGGTGGGGTAGCCGTCGTGCTCTGGCGGGGTCTTGCCCCCGTGCAGGTGCACCACCGTGGGCACGGGGAGCTCGTTGGTGTGGCGCACCACGGTCCGCCGGCCGCTCCTGGCCTCCACGGTGGGGCCGGGGAAGATGCCCTCATATCCCCACACTTTCGTCTTCTTGCCCGGCAGGATCTCCTGTGTGCCCTCCCTCTGGACGATCTCGTAGTGGTCGGTCGTGGCGTCTGTGTGGACGGGCCTCAGCACCGGCGGCACCGGAAGCGGCACCGCGAAGGGCTCCACCCTCGGGCTCCTCACGGCGGAGGAGGCGCCAAGGCGCGCGGCGGGCACCGAGAGCGCCCCAAGCGGGAGGGCGAGCCCGGCCCCGGCCATCGCCCCCAGCTTGAGGAAGTTCCTGCGTGTGATCTTCAAAGCTCATTCCTCCTCTGTCTCCGTTGTCCACGGAGCAACCGATTAGGGCCAAACCGGTTAGAGCGGCATCTGCCGGAGGTCCGGTTTAGGGTTTGTTCGGGTTTATCCGCGAGGGTCAACCGCCGCGGTGGGCCGCACAGGACCCGGGGGAGCGGCGGGATCGGGGGTCTGTGGGGGGCGCGACCCCTTCGGCG
>JADDKG010000337.1 GCA_020253895.1 Rubrobacter sp. | reverse complement strand
GTTGCGCATAAAGACGGCATCGCCGTTGAGAAAGGCGGTGTGCGACTCCATCTCGGCGTAGTTGACCACCGCCTCCGGAGCAACCCCATCCTCTATCATGCTTCGCTCGGTGGCAAGCCCGGCAACAGACCGGGGGCTGTCTATGATGACCCTGGTGGGATCGTCGGGGTCCAGCACGTCCCCCCCGTGGGTCCAGATGTACTCCAGCCCGTTTACCACCCCTCCTTCGTAGTTTGCTCCCTGGAAGACGAAGCCGAACTTGGTCCCGCTATCCTGCTTTGTCTTGAGGGCCATCTCCTTCAGCTCGTCCCAGGTCTTTGGGGCTTCGGAGAAGCCGCTCTCTTCGAGGAGGTCCCTGCGGTAGTAGAGCATACCGGCGTCGGTGAACCAGGGGACCCCATAGATCTTACCCTCGTAGACGTTGGAGTTTATCGGACCTTCAAGGAACTTCTTCTGCTCGGACTCCGGGAAGCGGTCCGAGAGGTCGAGGATCCAACCGTTGGCCGCGAACTGGGCCGGCCAGATCACGTCGCCGCTTATGGTATCTATATCCCCACCGCCGGCCTGGAACTGGGTTCTCAGGCGGTCGAAGTACTGCTCGGTCTGGGCAGGCATCTCACGCCACTCCACCCGGATCTCACCCTCGTGCTGGCGGTTGAAGGCGTCTAGCTGCTTCCTGAGGACGCCGGACTGCTCGGGTCCGTGGGAGAAGACCAGCTGCACCGGCCCTCCCTGCTGCCCGCCGCCCCCGCAGCCTGTGACGCCCAGCAGCACCGCCCCGGCCATCCCGGCTCCGCCGAGCCTCAGGAACTCCCGCCTGCTGAAAAGCGCTTCCCGGCGCACGATGCCCTCTCCCTCCTCTCTCCACCGCGACACACCCAAACGGCATCTTACAGCCCTGCCGTCCCCCGCGCCACGCGGCCTTGCGCGGCCCGCGCTGCGGCGGTAAGTTGACCCCGGACCGCTTGGCTAAGAAGGAGAGGAAACAGAGCATGGCAGAGGGCAACCCCCCGGTCTCCACCCGCCGCGGCGACGACGGCACCACCACCCTGCTCGGCGCGGGCCGGCTGCGCAAGGACGACCCCCGCATCGCGGTCCTGGGGGAGGTGGACGAGGCCAGCTCCTTCCTGGGCCTGGCCCGGGCAGAGGCGGGAGGAGGCGAGCTGGGGGGTGTGATCCTGGAGGTCCAGCGCCTGCTGTACAGGATCATGGGCGACGTGGCGATGCCGAAGGAGGCCAACGCGGTTGGGGAGGAGGACGTGCGGCGCGTCGAGTGGCGGCTCGAGGAGTGGAGGGCCCGGACGGAGCTTCCCAGGGAGTTCGTGGTCCCCGGGGAGAGCCGGCTCGGGGCCCTGCTGGACGTCTCCCGGTCCGTGGTGCGGCGCGCCGAGCGCGCCCTCGTCGCCGCGGGCTACGTGGAGGCCCACCCGCAGGCGGTGCGCGCCGTCAACCGGCTCTCCGACCTGCTGTACGTCCTCGCCCGGGCCGCCGACGGCCGGAGCACCCCTTCGAGGGGCTGAGCCGCCGAGCCCCGGACCGGTGTAAGATACGTCCCTGTGCCGGGGTAACGCGGAACGGGAGGAGGGCTTGCGAACGTGGCCATAAAGTTCGGCGTCTTCGTGCCGCAGGGGTGGAGGATGGACCTCACGGAGATAGAGGACCCCGCCGAGCAGTACGAGGCGATGACGCGGGTGGCGAGGCGGGCCGACGAGCTCACCGGCTACGACTCGATATGGGTCTACGACCACTTCCACACCGTCCCAGAGCCCACCAGGAACACCACCTTCGAGTGCTGGACGATAACCGCCGGGCTGGCGCGCGACACCCGGAGGGTAAAGGTGGGGCAGATGGTCACCTGCAACGGCTACCGCAACCCGGCCCTCCTCGCCAAGATGGCCTCGACGGTGGACGTGATGAGCCACGGGCGGCTCCTGTTTGGACTCGGGGCGGGCTGGTACGAGCACGAGTGGCGGGCCTACGGCTACGGCTTCCCCGACGTCCCGGTGAGGATGCGGATGTTCCGGGAGGCGTGCGAGATAATCCACCGGATGTGGACCGAGGCTGAGGTGGTCTTCGAGGCCGAGCACTACCGGATAGACCGGCCCATCAACGAGCCCAAGGGCCTGCAGAAGCCGCACCCGCCGTTCTGGATCGGGGGCGGCGGCGAGAAGGTGACGCTGCGGCTCGTCGCCCGGTGGGGCGACGCCTGCAACGTCTTCGGCGACCCCGACACGCTGAGGCACAAGTTCGGGGTGCTCAGGCGCCACTGCGAGGAGGTGGGCAGGGACTACGGAGAGATCACCCGCTCCACCTCCGTCAACGTGCACCTGCTGGAGGAGGGCGAGGACCCGGAGCGGGCGACCAAGCAGGCCCGCGGCGGGCGCAGCTACGAGGAGTACGCCGAACAGTTCAGGGTCGGGACCCCGAAGCAGATCATCCCGCTGCTCGAAGAGCGGGCGGAGGCCGGTGTGGAGTACTTTATCGTGTACCTCCCGCGGGTGGCCTACGACCACACCCAGCTCGAGCGGTTCGCGGAGGAGGTGATCCCGGCGCTCTCCTGAGCCCCAGGCCCCGAAGGTCTTCTACCTCCCTGCGGCCTCCAGGCGCTCCAGGAGCTCCAGGTGGATCTCCGCCGCCCTCTCCGGGGTGATCACCTCGCTCTCGTCCACCCTGCTTACGGTCGCGCTGGTCTCGTCCACGTACAGGTGCTCCCCGACCAGCCGGGCCTGCTCGTCGTAGGGCCAGACGAAAGCCTGGCGGGTCTTGAAGTGGTAGTAGGCATCCTTGTCGTCCACCTCCACCCCAAACTCGCCGAGGATATCGCCGGTGACGAGGAAGTTGAAGGTGAGCTCGTCGCATAGCCCCCAGTCGGCCACCGCGATCCTGTCCTCCGAGTTCCACATGACGTACCTTCCGGCGCTCCGGTAGAAGTCCAGCACGCCCTGCTTGCCCCGGATCACGGTGGGCTCGCCCCAGTTGATCCGGTAGACGGGCTCCTCGACCATCATGTCCGGGGCGACTATCCTCTCGTACTGCCCGGAACCCTCAAGGTGCACGTGGAGCCGGTAGTTCTCCAAGATGGCCCTGTGGTGCGGGTTCTCGGTCACCTTCAGAAGCTCCGCAACCGGGTCCATGCACCGGTAGATCTCCTCCTCGAACCTGTTCACCAAAATACCTCCTTTGCCCCGCTCTCTTCCCTAAGATCTCCTGTAGGCGATGCGGGCGAACTCCACAAGAGGAGCAGGCTGCACCGTGGCCCTTATCTCCACCTGCCGGTGCTCCTCCACCTGCGGCTTGGCACTGTTGGGCTCCTCCCCCCACAAGAGCACCACCTCACCCCCAGGCTCGGCAAACTCCTCCTCCACCACAGCAAGCGAGAGCATCGACCGCTCGTTGTAGCTGTAGCCGCAATCGGTGGAGATCCCCACCGTCTCGCCATCCTTCGTGACCCGGTCGTAGTGGAAAAGGGCGTACCTGGCCTTGGGCAGGTTGATGTACTTGGCGGGGAGCCCCTCCCTCTCAAAGAGGGTGCCAAAGGCCCTCGCAACGTCCTCCCCCTCCCACACCAGCGTGACCTTCCTGCGGTGTGGGCCCTCGGCCATCTCCTCAAGCGCCTCTCTGCCCACAAAGTCGTGGTCAAACTTCACAAACCTTCCGTACCCCAGCTCGTAGGGCGTGAAGTAGTAGTCCTCTATCCTCTCCGAGTAGTAGCTCCCTCCAAGGGATCCGGCCCTCCGCGCCGGGAGCCACTGTCTGTAGGGCCTGAGCTCTTCCCCGGTGTAGATGGCGGGACAGGGAGCGGGAAGCCAGCCGGACTCCAGGTTCGCGGTGGAGTATGCCAGGGAGCCGGCCTGCCTGAGGCCGTAGTCTTTGCCCACCTGCAGTATCCTCCCTAAGATCGGAAGAGC
>JADDKG010000336.1 GCA_020253895.1 Rubrobacter sp. | reverse complement strand
TCCGATCACCCGCACCACCTCGCCGCGCAGCGAGCCCTTCCTCTCCCGGGCCCTGACGAGCACGAGATCCCCTGCATCCGCCCCCCGCCGCAGCTTGCGGGCAACCAGTACCGGGCGCCGCTCCTCCACGAACAGGGGGTCGGCGACCGAGTACTTGCCCCGGCGCACCAGCACCGCGGGCAGCGTTACCGTATTGTTCGGGGATCTCCTGGAGCCGCTCACGGGCTGAGTCTAACACGGCGCCAGGCGCCGTCCGGCAAGCCCGTTTACAGTAGCTACACTTTGAGGAAGCGGGTAACAGAGAGGAAGCTGCCCACCACGCCGATGGCCACCCCCACCGCGACCAGCACCAGCAGCACGAAGAGGGTGTCCACGGCGCCGGAGGAGATGGGGACGAACGGCAGGGCGTCCCGGGCCCAGTCCACGAACAAAAAGTTCAGCCAGACCACCACTATCGCCGCCAGCCCCGCGCCCACGAGCCCCTGCAAAAGCCCCTCGAAGACGAACGGCCAGCGCACGAACCCGTCGGAGGCCCCGACCAGCTTCATCACCTCGATCTCCTTGCGCCGGGCGAAGATGGAGAGCCGGATGGCGTTGGAGATCAGGAGCACGCTCGCGATCAGGAAGAGGGCGGTGGCCCCGTAGAGCCCCCAGACCATGTACCCGGTCACGGTGTTGAGCCGGTCTATGGTCTGTCGCGGGTAGTTGAGATCCTCCTCACCTATGCCCTCCTCGCCCTGCAGCCGCTCCGCGACCCGGTCGGCCATGGAGGGGTCCTCGAGCCGGATCTCGAGCGAGGCCGGGAGCACGTCCTCGCCGATGCCCTGGTAGATCTCCGGGTTGTCCTTGAAGGTCTCCCTGAAGCGCTCGAAGGCCTCCTCCTTGGAGACGTACTCCACATCCGAGACCTCCGGGTAGCCCGCCACCCGCTCGCGGAGGGCGCCTATCTCCTTCTGGGTGGCGTCATCCGGGAGGTAGACCTCTATGTTCACGTCCTCCTTCACCGCCCCGACCATGCCCTCCACGTGGGAGCTCACCAGGAGCCCGAGCCCCAGCACCAGGATGCAGATAAAAGTGGTGGTCATGGCGGTGAGGCTCATCAAGAAGTTGTGGCGGATGTTCTTGAAAGCCTCCCGCAGGAAGAAGCCCAGGTTAAACCTCATCGGCGTACGCCCCCCTCACCCTGTCGCGTACGATCCGCCCGTCCTCCAGCGCGACGACCCGCTTGCGCATCACATCCACCATCTCCTTGTCGTGGGTGGCCACGATCACGGTGGTACCGATGCGGTTGATCCGGTGCAGAAGCTGCATGATCCCTACCGAGGTCTCAGGGTCGAGGTTGCCGGTGGGCTCGTCGGCGATGAGGATCGGCGGCTGGGAGACGAAGGCCCGGGCGATGGAGACCCGCTGCTGCTCCCCGCCGGAGAGCTGATCCGGGTACTTGTCCATCTTGTCCCCGAGACCGACGAGGTCCAGGATCTGGGGGACTTTCGTCCG
Organism: Rubrobacter sp.; assembly: GCA_020253895.1. Taxonomy (GTDB): domain Bacteria; phylum Actinomycetota; class Rubrobacteria; order Rubrobacterales; family Rubrobacteraceae; genus Rubrobacter_B. The sequence goes on along the minus strand of JADDKG010000336.1, from coordinate 1,359 downwards.
GATGGCCCGCCGCCGCTGCCCCGTGACCTCCATGGCGTAGGCCACGTTCTCGGCGGCAGTCTTGTTGGGCAGCAGCTTGAAGTCCTGGAAGACGCAGCCGATGTTCCGCCGGTGGCGCGGGATCTTCCGGCGCGGGATGGAGGAGAGCCTGACCCCCCGCACGTAGATGGCCCCGGTGGTGGGCTCCATCTCCTTGAGGATGAGCCGCACCATCGTGGACTTCCCGGAGCCCGAGGGACCCACCAGGAAGACGAACTCCCCGGCCTCTATCTCGAGGTTTATGTTCTCCAGGGCGACCGTGTCCCTGCCGAAGATCTTGCTGACGTTGCTGAATCGGATCATGGCCTCTCCACCGACGCGGCTTGTCCCTCCGGCGGGCCGGCCCGCTCTGCCGGAGCCGCCAGCACCGGCAGAAGATAGCAACGATTTGTTGCGATATCAACCGAGGATGCCCTCTATCCTCCCGGTGAGAAGGAGCCGGTCGTCGAGCGGGCGCACCCCGGTTATTGTGGTCCCCTCCGGGAAGCCCTCGAGCCGGTAGACGAACCTGACCCCCTCGAGCATCCGGCGGCTGATCCGCTGGGGGAGCGGAGCCCCGGCTATGTACACGGAGCCCGGGGTGAAGATGAGCCTCCCCCCGCTGACGGCGAGATCCCCGCGCACCGCAAACGGCAGCTCGTTGCCGAGGATGCTGATGTCGGAGCCGACAAAGACCCCGCCGGGCCTGATGTCCACCCGGCTCACCCGGGAGTCGAGCCGGGCAACCCGCGAGATCTCACCCTCCGAGACCACCACCCTGAGATCCCCGGAGATGGGCTCCTCCGGAACGAGCTCCCCCTCCCAAATGCTCCGCAGCACCCGAACATCGAAGGGCTCCAGCATCACCTCCACCCGCCGGGTCCTGAGCCCGCCGAACTCCGCCCCCTCCATGACCACAAGCCCCCCGGAGAACTCCCCGAGAAGGATGGCCGGCGGAGGATCGCTCCTCAGCCTCACCTCCGGAGGCCGCTCCAGATTCAGCCAGTCCTGTACGCTCCGGGCAACCACCCCCTCCACGGCGCCCGGCAAGAAGGCGTACACCCCCGCGAAAACCACAAGAACCGCGAGCAACCCAGCCGAGAATACCGCCCCGGTAGCCGAAAACACTCCCCGGCGCAAGAAACCCCTCAACCCGAAACCCGGTCAGCGGAGAACATCGCGCCACACCCCCGCAGCACGCTCCCTCTCATCCCGGCACGCTCCACGACGCAGCCGATTCTACCAGCCGGGAAGGATACGCCACAGATATTGCTGTATAATCATCAAAGTATGGAATGTGGAAGGTTTTCGAGAAAGAGGTGAGGATGGCGAGAGACGGGC
>JADDKG010000335.1 GCA_020253895.1 Rubrobacter sp. | reverse complement strand
GTTCATCTACCCCATCTGCGGGCAGATGCGCACCATGCCGGGGCTTCCCTCAAACCCTGCTGCACAAAACATAGACCTGGATCCTTCCGGCAACGTCGTGGGGCTGTTTTGAGCGCTTCGGGGAGCACTTCCGGGGTGCCGGACTACCTGCAGATGCCGCTGGGGCGTTTTCTTGCGGCGGTGGCTTCTGGGGAGTCCGCTCCCGGCGGCGGGGCTGCAGCGGCGGTGGCGGTGGCCCTTGCCGCGGGGCTCGCCGGGATGGCGGCGCGGCTCTCTTCGGGGCATCTCGATGGGGCAGAGGCGCTCGCCGAGCGGGCGGACCGGATAAGGGAGGAGGTTGCTCCGCTGGCCCGGGCTGACGCCGAGGCCTTTGGCCGGGTTCTCGAGGCGTACCGTCTACCGCGCGAGAGGGAGGACCGCCCGGGGCGCATCCGGCGGGCGCTCGGGGAGGCCGCAGCGGTGCCGCTGGAGATAGCCGTAAGAGGCGCTGAGGCCGCCCGGCTTGCGTCCCGGCTGGCGGGCCGGGGCAACCCCAACCTCAAGGGGGATGCGGTGGCGGCGGTGCTGCTCGCCGAGGCCGGGGTGCGGGCTGCGGCAGAGCTGGTGAGGATAAACGACCCGGAGGGGGAGAGAAAACAGCGCGCGGGCAGGCTGGTGGAGGACGCATCCGGGGAGCGGCAGGCGGTGCTCGGGGGGAGCTAGGTTGGGCGCCAGGGTCATAGACGGGAGGGCGTTAGCCGAGGAGCTAAAGGAGCAGGTTCTCTTAGAAGCAAAAGAGCTTGCCGTAAGAGGGATAAGGCCCGGGCTTGCCACCGTGCTCGTAGGGGAAGACTACGCCGCGCAGGCCTACGAACGGAGGGTGGGGCGGCTGGCCGCGCAGCTCGGATGCCGCTACGTGTGCGAGCGGCTGCCGCAGGAGGCCGAGGAGGCGGATGTGCTCGCCGTGGTGGGCAAGCTCAACGCCGACCCCAGGGTCTCGGGGATACTCGTTCTGCGGCCGCTCCCGCAGCAGGTCTCGGAGCCCGCCATCTTCAGGATGCTTAACCCGCTAAAGGACATAGAGGCGGTCCATCCGGTCAACGCGGGGTTGCTCGCCCTGGGGAGGGCCCGCTACGTGCCGTCTACGCCTGCGGCATGCTTTTATCTGCTGGACCGCTACCTGGAGCGTTCGGGGAGGCTGCCCGAGGAGTTCTACTCCCGCAGCACCGTGGTGGTCGTGGGCCGGTCCAACAACGTCGGCAAGCCCGCCGTCTCGCTGGGCTTTGCCCGCAACGCCACCGTCATCTCCTGCGACGTGAACACCTACAGGGCAGGGCGGCTGCGCGAGCACACCCTGAGGGCGGACGCCCTCATCGTGGCAGCGGGGGTTGCGGGGCTCATAGACCAAAGCTACGTGAGGGAGGGGGTGATCGCCATAGACGTAGGCATAAACCCGGTCAGGGACCCCAAAGGGAGCGGCAGGGTCACCCTGGTGGGAGATCTGGACTTCCAGAGCGTCGCCCGCAAGGCCGAGGCCCTCACGCCTGTGCCCGGGGGGGTAGGGCCCATAACCGATGTGTGGCTGCTCAAGAACACCGTTGCTGCGGCGCGGTGGATCTCCTCCTCCTGGGGCAGCAACGGCTCTCCTCCGGCGGTTGGATAAGCGCCGCCTTGTGGGGCCAAAGCCCGTGGCTCGCCGCTATATCCGGAGGATATGGGGGCCTACGAAAACGGTATTTGCGCTGGGAGGTGTGCAGATGTACGTTTGAGAGACAACCGCGGGGTGTGAAAACGCGACTTTACAGGGTGTTATCGGGAGGAGGTTCAGAAAGATCATGAGCAGGCGCAGCCTGGAGGATGTACTTGCGGGAGCGAAGAGCCCGGTGGAGCTTCTTCGCAACTCGCAGATAGGGCCTTACGCCTTTCCCGGGGTGCCCGCCGAGTTCACCAACTGGCGGGACGAGCAGCGGGCCTGGAGGGAGAGCTGCGTGCTCTTCGACCAGTCCTACCACATGACCGATCTCTACATAGAGGGCCCCGACGTGAAGCGGCTGCTCTCCGACCTCGGTATAAACAGCTTCGAGGGCTTCACGAAGGACAAGGCCAAGCAGTTCGTAGCCTGCAACCCCGACGGTTACGTCATAGGGGATGCGATCCTGTTCGGCCTCGAGGGCGACCGGGTCAGCCTCGTCGGGCGGCCTACCGCCCACAACTGGGTCCAGTACCACGCCGAGAGCGGAAACTACGATGTGAAGGTGGAGCGGGATGAGCGCTACGCGGTAAACCCCGCGAAGCGCAGGAAGCTCTACCGTTACCAGATACAGGGCCCCAACGCCGGCGAGCTTCTGGAGAAGCTGAACGGCGGACCCCTGCCGCAGGTCCCGTTCTTCAACATGTACGAGATCAACATCGGCGGGCGCAAGGTGCGGGCGCTGCGGCACGGGATGAGCGGCCAGCCGGGCGCCGAGATCTTCGGCCCGTGGGAGGAGCGGGACGAGATCAAGGGCACGATCGTGGAGGCGGGGGAGGAGTACGGCCTGAGGCAGGTGGGCTCCAGAACCTACGCCACCAACACCCTGGAGTCCGGCTGGATCCCCTCGCCCTGCCCCGCCATCTACACCGGGGAAGAGCTCAGGCCCTACAGACAGTGGCTGCCCGCAGACGGCTACGAGGCCATGGCCTCCCTCGGGGGGAGCTACTACTCGGAGAGGATAGAGGACTACTACCTCACGCCCTACGAGCTGGGGTACGGAAGGTTTGTGAAGTTTGACCACGACTTTGTGGGCAGAGAGGCGCTTGAGGAGATGGCCGAGGGC
>JADDKG010000334.1 GCA_020253895.1 Rubrobacter sp. | reverse complement strand
GGCTTCCGCTCCGAGCTGCACCACAAGGACCTCGGGATAGCGCTTGCCGCCGGGAGGGAGTACGGGGTTGTGCTCCCGGTCACGGCGGTAGTCGAGCAGATGCTGCTCTCGATGAAGAAAAAGGGCTGGGGCGGGGAGGATCACTCGGCGCTGATCAAGCTCATAGAGGACCTCTCCGGAGACCGGACAGGGGAATAAGGAGGAGGCAGGATGGCCCGGATGGGCGTGATGGACGCGGTGGTGAGGGTTCTGGAGGACGAGGGGGTGGAGGTCGCCTTCGGGGTGCCGGGGGCGGCGATCCTGCCGCTGTACAAGGCCCTGAGCGGGTCGGGGCGGATACGGCACTACTCCGTGCGGCACGAGGAGGGTGGGACGCACGCCGCCGACGCCTACGCCCGGGTCACGGGCAAAGTCGGGGTCAACATCGGCACCTCCGGCCCGGCGGGGACCAACATGATCACCGGCCTCTACACCGCGATGGCCGACTCCATACCGATCGTGTGCATCACCGGGCAGGCCCCCACCGGGGTGCTGCACAAGGAGGCGTTCCAGGCGGTGGACATCGTGGAGATCGCACGCCCCGTGACCAAGTGGGCGGTGCAGGTCAAGGAGCCCGCCCAGCTCGTCTGGACCTTCCGGGAGGCCTTCCGGGTCGCGCGGGAGGGGCGTCCCGGCCCCGTCCTGATAGACCTCCCGCTCGACGTGCAGAGGTCCCCCCTGGAGGTGGACTTCGACCCCCGCCGCGACAGGCCGCTGCCCGTCGAGCCGCCGAAGCCTAGCCCCGGGGCCATCCGCGAGGCGCTCGGCATGATCCTCTCGGCCGAGCGGCCCATCCTCATGCCCGGCGGGGGCGTCATCCTCGCCGACGCGGCGGAGGAGCTCGTTGAGCTCGCCGAGTACCTGCAGGTCCCGGTGAGCCCCACCTACATGGGGAAGGGTGCGATCCCGGAGGACCACCCGCTCTACATGGGGACCGTGGGCATCCAGACCAGCCAGCGCTACGCCAACGCCCTCTTCCTGGAGAGCGACCTGGTGGTCGGGATCGGCAACCGCTGGGCCGAGCGGCACACCGGGGACCTTGACGTCTACCGCAGGAGCAGAAAGTTCGTCCACATAGACATCGACCCCCGCCAGATCGGGCGCGTCTTCCCCCCAGACCTCGGCATCGTCTCCGACGCCAAGCTCGCCCTCCGGGCCCTCCTGGAGGCAGCCTGGGCCACCACCCCGCCACGCGAGCCGGGGGCGTGGGTCCGGCGGGTGGAGGAGCTGCGCTCGACCATGCTCCGCAGGACCGACTTCGACGACGTTCCCATAAAGCCCCAGCGGGTCTTCCGGGAGCTGAACGAGTTCTTCGACGAGGACACCATCTTCGTCACCGCCATCGGGCTCTACCAGATCTGGTCCGGGCAGTTCCAGAAGGCCTACAGGCCCCGCCACTACCTCTGCTGCGGTCAGGCGGGGCCCCTGGGCTGGGAGGTCCCGGCGTGCCTCGGGGCCAAGCTCGGCCGTCCCGAGAAGCTCGTCGTCGGCGTCGTCGGCGACTACTCCTTCCAGTTCTTGATGGAGGAGGTGGCCGTCGCCGCCCAGTACCGGGTGCCCTACGTCCTGGTGATGATCAACAACGCCTACATGGGTCTCATCCGGCAGGGCGAGCTGCCCTACGGCATGAACTTCGCGGTGGACCTCGGCTACGAGGGGCCCGAGAGCGAGTACGGTATAGACCACGTGGGTATCATGGAGGCCATGGGGGCTCTGGGACGCCGGGTGCGGAGGCCGGAGGAGATAAGGGACGCCCTGCGCTGGGCGGTGAGGGCCAGCGAGGAGCGGCGGGTGCCGGCGCTGGTGGAGGTGCTGGTCGAGCGGGAGGCCAACGCGGCGATGGGACCCTCCATAGACAGCATCCGGGAGTACGAGCCGGTGCTGGACCGTCTCCCGGCGGCCCAGGGGGCGCCGGAAGGGGGCTAGTGGAGGAGGACCTCAGGGAGATCCTGCGCGCCGGCCTCGCCGCTGCAGACCCGGCCGGGGCGGTGCGCCGCCACCTCCGGGTGGAGGACGGCGCCGTCGTGGCCGGGGGGAAGCGGCTCCGGCCGCAGAGGGTCTGGGTGGTCGCCGCCGGGAAGGCCGCCGGCCCGATGGCCCGGGCCGCCTGCGGGGTGCTCTCCGGTGGGATCTCCGGCGGGCTCGTCGTCACCAAGGACGGCCACGAGCCGGGCCCGGAGGAGTTGGAGACCCTCTACGCCTCCCACCCCGAGCCCGACGCGCGGGGCGTGGAGGCCGCCCGGAGGGTTGCCGGGCTGGCCTCTTCCCTCGGTGAGGGAGACCTGCTCCTCGCCCTCATCTCCGGAGGGGCCTCGGCCCTGCTCGCCGACCCGGCCGAAGGCATAGGGCTCACGGAGCTCAAGGAGCTCACCGGGGCCCTGCTGCGCAGCGGGGCCGACATCGGCGAGATAAACGCCGTCCGGAAGCACGTCTCCACCCTCAAGGGCGGGGGGCTGGCCCGGCTTGCGGCCCCGGCCCAGGTCGTCGCCCTGCTGCTCTCCGACGTGGTCGGGGACGACGTCTCCTCCATAGCCAGCGGCCCGACCGCCCCCGACCCCACCACCCTGGAGGACGCCCGGGGGGTGCTCCGGCGCTACAGGATAGACCCGCCGGAGAGCGTCGCCCGGCGCCTCCGGGACGGCCCCGAGACCCCCAAGCCCGGAGACTCCCTCTTCCGGCGGGTCGTCAACATCGTGTGCGGCGGCGGGCGGGCCTCGGTTGAGGCCGCGGTCCGGAAGGCCGGGCAGCTCGGCTACCGGACGCTCCTGATCTCCACCACCCTCACCGGCGAGGCCCGCGGGGCGGCCTCGGTGCACGCCGCCATGGTCCGGGAGGCGCTCCAGAGCGGCAACCCTTCCCCTCCCCCCTGCGCCCTGCTGAGCGGCGGGGAGCTCACCGTGAACGTCCGGGGCGGCGGCCTCGGCGGCCCAAACCAGGAGTTCTGCCTGGCGCTTGCGGCCGAGCTGGAGGGCGTGGAGGGGTGGGCCGCCTTCTCCGCCGACACCGACGGCCAGGACGGGCCGACCGAGGCCGCCGGGGGGCTGGTGGACGGCCGGACCGCACCCAGGATCCGGGAGGCGGGCATCGATCCCCGGGAGGCCCTCGCACACAACGACACCCACGCCGCGCTCGCGGCGGCGGGGGCGCTCCTCGAGACCGGCCCCACCGGGACCAACGTGAACGACCTGCGGGCGGTGCTCATCCGCCCCCGGCGGTGATCCCACCCCCCAGGGTGAGCATCATCATCCCTGCTCTGAACGAGGAGCGCAGCCTCGGCGGCCTCCTGGCCGATCTCGCAGCCCAGAAAGGCCGCCGTCCGGATGAGGTGCTGGTCGTGGATGCCGGCTCCCATGACCGGACAGCCGCGGTCGCGCGCGGCTTCCGGGGCGTCCGGGTGCTCCGCGGCGAGCCACCGCCGGCCAAGGGCCGGAACCTCGGAGCGTCCGCCGCAACGGGGGACCTGCTCGTCTTCCTGGACGCCGACGTGCGGCTAGAGGCGGACTTTCTGGAGCGGTTCGTGGGGGAGATCGCGGAGCGCGGGCTGCACGTGGCCTGCCCCCGGTATCTCCCGCAGCCGGGGGCCTCTCTCGGGGTGCGGGCCGCCCACGCCTGCTTCAACCTCCTCTTCCGGCTGTGCCAGCGGGCTCTGCCCTCGGGGGCCGGGCATTGCATCGCGGTGCGTCGGGAGGTATTCCTGGAGGGCGGCGGGTTCGACCCGGAGCTCAAGTTCGACGATGTAGAGCTGGTCCGCAGGCTCTCCCGTGGGAGGCGGTTCGCTATCACCGGCCAGAGCGTCTTCGTCTCCGACCGGCGCTACAGGGAGGAAGGAACGCTCAGGACCTTCCTGAGGCACCTCCTGATCTCCATCCCCTTCGCCCTCGGCAGGTTCGGGTGGGCCAACCGGATCGACTACCCCTTCGGGAGGCACCAGCTCCCCTGAGCGCTTTTCTGCCCGCATCCGGTGTGTTAGCTTAAGGGAGATGGAAGGTTCCCCGGTAAGAGTCCGGTACGCGCCCAGCCCCACGGGACGGCTCCACGTCGGCGGGGTGCGCACCGCCCTATTCAACTGGCTCTTCGCCCGCAAGCACGGCGGGGTCTTCATCCTCCGCATAGAGGACACCGACCTCGAGCGCTCCACCGAGGAGTCCGTCGAGCAGCTCAAGCGTTCGCTGCGGTGGATCGGGCTGGACTGGGACGAGGGACCCGACGTCGGCGGCCCCCACGCCCCCTACCGGCAGACGGAGCGTTTGGATCTCTACCGGCAGGCCGCGCGGCGGTTGCTGGAGTCCGGGGCGGCCTACTACGACTTCGCCACCCCAGAGGAGCTCACCAAGTTCCGGCAACGGGCACGGGCCGAGGGCCGCCCGCCCATCTACACCGGCGGCCCCTACCGCGACATGGACCCCGAGGAGGCACTCCGGCGGGTGCGGACGGGCGAGCCCCACACCGTGCGCTTCAAGACCCCGCGCGAGGGACGGACCGTCTTCGAGGACATCATCCGCGGCCCGGTAGGCTTCGACAACGCCACCATCGAGGACTTCGTCCTCATGAAGTCCACCGGGACCCCCACCTACAACTTCGCCGCCGCCGTCGACGACGCCGAGATGGAGATAACCCACGTCATCCGGGGCGACGACCACATCTCCAACACCCCGCGGCAGATCATGATCCACCGGGCGCTGGGGCATGAGCTGCCCGCCTTCGCCCACGTGCCGCAGGTGCTCGGACCGGACAGGAAGAAGCTCTCCAAGCGCCACGGCGCCGCGAGCGTGGAGGACTTCGCCGAGCAGGGCATCCTCTCCGAGGCGCTCTTCAACTACCTGGCGCTGCTCGGCGCAGGGTACGCCGCCGACGAGGAGATCTTCACCCCCGAAGAGCTCGCCCGGCGTTTCCGGCTGGAGAAGGTGAGCGGCAACCCGGCGGTCTTCGACGAGCAGAAGCTCCTGGCCATAAACGCCGTCTACATCCGCCGCAAGAGCCCAGAGGAGCTGGCGATGCTGGCCGCCCCGATGCTCTCCGAGCGGGGCGTGGCGGACGCCGGGGAGCTGGAGCGGGACATGCCGCGGCTGACCCGGATCATGGCCCTCCTCCGGGAGCGGCTACAACGCACCACGGACATCCCTGAGGCCGTGGGCTACTTCTACGGCGGGAGGCTCGACTACGACCCGCAGCAGTTCGAGAAGCAGTTCGGCAAGGAGTTCGTCCGGGAGAGCCTGCCGGAGCTCTACGAGCGGCTGAAGGCCCTCCCCGAGTGGACCGCCGATGCCATAGAGGAGTGCGTCCGGGG
>JADDKG010000333.1 GCA_020253895.1 Rubrobacter sp. | reverse complement strand
TCTACGCCCTGCTCGCCGCCTCCACCGCCATGATGACCTTCTTCTCCGGGGGGACCTCCAGCGAGCTCTACCTGCTCTTCTTCCCGCTGCTCCTCTCGGCGGCCCTGCACGGGTCGTGGCGGGTCGCCCTGTGGGCGCTCGTCTCCGTCCTGCTCTTCTACGCGCTCGCGGTAATGCCGGGCCTCCTCAACGAGGAGGCCGACGCCTCGGTCGCCGCCCCGGTCCTCTACCGGCTCGGGGCGCTCGGGCTCACCGGGGTCTTCGTCGCTGCCGCCTCCCGGCTCTTCGCCTCCGGCGGGGAGGAAGAGGATTACATAGTCTCCGACGAGGACGGTTCGCTCCTGCTGGAGAGGGTGGAGAGGGAGATCTCCTCCCGCCGCGGGGTGCAGGTCGCGGTGATCCTGGTGGACCCGGGGCGGGGGGTGGAGGACGTCGACGCGCTATTGGAGCGGGTGCGCGCCAGGATCGCCGAGCCCGTCCTGCTCGGGGAGGGGGCCGTCTTCGGGATGGTGCTCTCCGGGGTGGGCGACAGGGAGATCGAGAGCGCGGCCAGGAGGGCGCTCGCCGCCGCGGGTTCGCTCGGGGCCGAGGAGACCCGGGCCGGGGTCGCCGTCTACCCGCGGGATGCCCGCTCGGCGGAGGACCTGCTCGTGGCGGCGGGCCGGGCGCTCGAGGCAGCCTTCGAGGTCGACTCGCCGAGCGCCATAGTGCTGGCCGGGCGCCGGGCCGTCCGGGAGGAGGGCCGCCGGGCCGCCCGGTAGGGGGAAACCCGCGGCGGGGCTTCCGCGTAGGGTTCTTAGGTGCCACCGGGGCCGGGTTTGCCCGGTGCTATAATCGGCGGCATACTGGCAAGGGGCGCAAAAACTACCGGGAGCGGTGCGCAGAGAATATGGGAAGGCTTTTCAGGGCGATCCGCGGTTTCGTGGGGAGGTTTCTATCCGGGGTGGAGGAACGCAACCCCGAGATCCTGCTGGAGAACGCCGTTCAGGACGAGCTGGACAACCTGAAGAAGCTGCAGGTGGCGGCGGCCCGCACCATGGCCTACGAGAAGATGCTCGCCAACGACGCCGCCGCCAAGCAGAAGCTGGTGGCGGCCCGGGAGCGCCAGGCGAAGGAGCTTCTGGCCCGCGGCCAGCGGGAGGCGGCGATCGAGGTGATCCAGCAGAAGCAGGAGGCCCAGGCCTCGCTCGCCGAGCTGGAGGGGCGGCTGGAGGAGGCCCGGCGCAACTCGCAGGAGATGGAACGGGCCTTCCGGGAGCAGGAGCGGCGCTACAACGAGGTGGTCAGGGAGCGGGCGGCGCTGATGGAGGAGCACCAGCGGGCCCGGGCGCTGCGGATGGCGAACGAGGCCCGCGCCAGCATCTCGCTCTCGGACTCCTCCCGGGACCTGGAGAAGGCCCGGCAGGCGATCCGGCAGGCCTCCTACGAGGCGGAGGCCGTCGGCGAGCTGAGCATGAGCGAGACCGAGCGCCAGATAGCCGCCGCGGAGGTGGACATCAAGCGGCTGGAGGCCGAGCGGGAGCTTGAGGAGATGGAGGTCCGGATGGGCCTGCGCGAGCCGGGGCAGATAGAACCCTCCCCGGAGGAGGCCGGACGCCGCGAGGAGGAGGACCGTGGCTAGGCGGGGCGGGAGCCTGCTCGCGCGCCTGGTGCCGCTGGGCTCTTTCGCCGGGCTCGGGATGCTCGCGGTGGCGGGGGAGCAGTACGTGCTCGCGGGCCTGCTCGGGGCCGGGGCGGTTGCGGCCGGGTACCGGCTGCTGGATAAGGAGGGGAACGCCCGGCGGGAGCTCGTGCGCCGGGCCCGGGCGAACGTGAGGGCGCTGGAGCGGGTGGCCCGGGAGGACCCCATCGCGGCGCCGCAGATGCGCCGGATAGCCGAGCTTCAGGGGGGGCTTCTGGAGAGCTGGGAGCTCTTGCCCGAGGAGTACCGGCCGCTTCTGGACGAGGACGTTTTCACCGTGATCGAGGAGGTGGAGGGTGCGGTGCGCCTGGCGCGCCGCCGGGGCGCCCTGCGGCGCCACCTGGACGGCATGGATCGCCGGGACATCCGGCGCCGGATCCGGAGCCTCCAGGAGGACCTGGCGCGGCTGGAGGAGGGCTCGCCCCTGCGGGCAACCTTCGAGCGGGCGCTGGACGGGCGGCGGGCGGAGCTCGCCGGCTACGAGGAGATGCTCGACGGGATCAGCATGATCAACGCCCAGCTCGAGAGCGCCGAGAGCCTGCTCGGCAGCCTCCGGGGAGACCTGCTGACCCTGGAGGCGAACCTGGCGCCGCAGGCGCTGGAGGGCGGCCTGGTCCGCCTCAAGGAGCGGGTGGCGCTCTTCAAGAGGAGCATGGACGAGGTCACCCGCGCCGTAGGCAAGCTGCACGAACCAGCGACGGAGGAGCTTCCGGCACGATGAGCGAGGAACACCACGGCAGGCAGGGATTTTTCTCCAGGATCTTCTCTCCGGAGCCCGAGGAGGAAGAGCAGCGGACCACGATCTACTCGGCGGAGGATCTGGAGGCCGGGGAGGAGGACTACGAGGAGGAAGAGCGGGAGGGGACCCTCCGCTTCACCGTGGAGCGGGCCGCGGAGATCATCCGCAACCTGCCGCCGGAGGTCCCCCCCTCCAGCGCGGTGCGCATCGTGCGCCAGACGCTGATCGCCGCCGGGATAGACATCGAGGAGCTGGCCTCCTCCACCCGGGCCCGGGAGTCCAAGCTGAACTCGGAGATCTCCCTGCGCCAGAAGCGGATCCAGGACCTCAAAGAGCGCACCGAGGAGGTGATCCGGCAGCTGGAGGACGAGATCCGCAAGGCCCGCGAGGCCCGCAACACGGGGATAGCCGAGGAGGAGCGCCGGATCGCCCGTGCCAGGAAGGGCCTGGAAGACGTGGAGCGGGTGCGGGACTTCTTCGGGCTGCCCCGCGGCGACGCCGGGTACACCCCGCCGCCGGAGCAGGGGGAGGAGACCCAGGTGATGGACCGGCCGCGCGAGGAGGGCGGGGATGAGGACGACACCCGCGTGATCCGCCGGCCCGGCCCGCT
>JADDKG010000332.1 GCA_020253895.1 Rubrobacter sp. | reverse complement strand
TACATCACCCTGGACAGGCCCCCGGCCAACAGCTACGACTACGGTTTTATGCGCGAGCTGGGCGAGGCGGTCCGGGAGGCCGAGGAGGACGCCGGGGCCGGCGCGATCATCCTGCGCAGCGCCAACGAGCGCTTTTTCTCCGCCGGGGCCGACGTCAAGGCGTTCGCGGCCTCAACCACCGAGGAGAACATGCGTATGATCCGGGAGGCCCACCGGAACCTGGCCCGGATCGCCGCGGTGCCCAAGGTGTTCATAGCCCAGATCTCCGGCACCGCCCTGGGCGGGGGGCTGGAGATAGCGCTCGCTTGCGACCTGCGCTTCGGCGCCGAGGGCGAGTACTACCTGGGGCTGCCGGAGGTCACGCTCGGGCTTCTGCCCGGCAACGGCGGGACCCAGCGGCTGCCGCGCCTCATCGGGTGGAGCCGGGCTCTCGACCTGATGGTCACCGGGCGCAGGCTCTCTCCCGCAGAAGCCCACGAGCTCGGCATCCTCGACCGGCTCTTCCCGGCCGGGGAGCTGGAGGAGCGGACCCGGGAGTACGCGGAGGGGCTTGCCCACGGGGCCTTGGAAGCCATCGGCAAGATAAAGCGGGCGGTGCACGAGGGGCTGGAGCGGACCCTCGAGGAGGGGCTTGCCCTGGAGCGGGAGCTCATCGAAGGGCTCTTCGAGAGCCCCGACGCGCAGGAGGGCATAAAGGCGTTCACCGAGAAGCGCAAGCCCGAGTTCGGGAGGCGGAGCTAGAGATGGGGCGGGCCGAAGGTCCCGCGCCGGCGGCGCTCGAGGTCGAGGCGCTGCCGCCCAAGCAGGAGCGCCTGGTGCGCAGCGCCTACAAGGTGATGGGGGAGAAGGGGATGAACAACCTCTCCCTGCAGGACGTCGCCGACGAGGCCGGGGTCAGCAAGGCCATCCTCCCCTACTACTTCTCCTCCAAGGAGAACCTCATGGTCACGACCATGCGCTGGGTGCTCGCCAGGGTCGCCCAGCGCATCCGGGAGGCGATGTCCCGGGCCGAGGGGGCCGAGGAGAAGGTCTCGGCGATGATGGACGCCATCTTCATAGATCCCGCCTCCAACCGCGGCTTCTACCTGGTCTTCTTCGACTTTTTGGGGCATGCCGCGCGCACGGACCGCTTCGGGGACGTGGGGGCGACCTTCCAGGAGATCGTTACCGGCCTGTACGCCGAGGTGGTCCGGCTCGGCCGCGAAGAGGGGGTCTTCCGGGTGGGCGACACCCGGGAGGCTGCGACCGTGGTCCGGGCCCTCATAGACGGGCTGTTCATCCAATGGGTGCTGGAGCGGGACTGGGAGAGGACCCACGCCCGCTACCGGAGCCTCTGCGAGAGGGCGGTGCTCTCCTACCTGACCTCCGGCGACGGCTGCGTCGATAAACAATGGTCCTCCCGGAAAGACTGCGCCTGAAGGATACCCCGCCGCTGCTATAGACTTTACGGGCAGGCAACGGTGCCTCTCTGTTTTTGTGAGCTTTTGGAGGGTGTAGAGGATGTCCGCAAGAGCCGGCGGCGGGGTTGTGGCGCGCGCCATAGACCCGCACGACTTTCTGGAGCTGGACGCCCTGCTCGGCGAGGAGGAGCGGGCGGTCCGCGACCGGGTTCGCTCCTTTGTGCGGGAGAGGATCAGGCCGAACATAAGCGAGTGGTACGAGCGGGCGTACTTCCCTGAGGAGCTGATCCCCGAGATGGGGGGGCTTGGGCTGTTGGGGATGCACCTCTCGGGGTACGGGTGTGCCGGCAGGAGCGCGGTGGAGTACGGGCTGGCGTGCATGGAGCTCGAGGCGGGAGACTCGGGGATAAGGACGTTTGTCAGCGTGCAGGGCTCGCTTGCGATGAGCGCCATCCACAAGTTCGGCTCCGAGGAGCAGAAGAGGGAGTGGCTCCCGAGGATGGCGAAGGGGGAGGCGGTCGGCTGCTTCGGGCTCACCGAGCCGGCCGCAGGCTCCGACCCGGGCTCCATGCGCACCTTTGCCCGCAGGGAAGGCTCAGGGTGGGTCATAGAGGGCTCGAAGCGTTGGATCGGGATGGCCTCCATCGCGGACGTTGCGGTGATCTGGGCGCGCACCGACGAGGAGGGCAACCCCGTGAGGGGCTTTCTCGTCCCCACCGACACCCCGGGCTTCTCCGCCCGGAACATAGAGCCCAAGCTCAGCATGCGGGCCTCCATCCAATGCGACATCGAGCTGCGGGAGGTGAGGCTCCCCGAAGAGGCCATGCTGCCCGGAGCGAAGGACCTGAAGGGCCCCTTCTCGTGCCTCAACGAGGCCCGCTACGGGATCATCTGGGGCTCCATGGGGGCGGCGAGGGACTGCTACGAGTGCGCCCTTAAGTACGCGCTTGGGAGGGAGCAGTTCGGCAGGCCCGTTGCCTCCTTCCAGCTCGTCCAGAAGAAGCTTGCTGACATGGTGGTCGAGATCCAGAAGGGGCTTCTGTTGGCGCTGCACATAGGCAGGATGAAGGACGCGGGCACCCTCAAGCACCAGCAGATCTCGCTCGGCAAGCTGAGCAACGTGCGCGAGGCGATAAAGATCGCGCGGGAGGCGCGTACCATCCTGGGCGGCAACGGGGTGACGCT
Source organism: Rubrobacter sp. (assembly GCA_020253895.1). Lineage (GTDB taxonomy): Bacteria > Actinomycetota > Rubrobacteria > Rubrobacterales > Rubrobacteraceae > Rubrobacter_B. Next base: position 1,686 of record JADDKG010000332.1, on the reverse strand, counting down.
GGACTACCCGCCCCTCAGGCACGCCAACAACCTGGAGAGCGTGCGCACCTACGAGGGCACCGACGAGGTGCACACCCTGATCTTGGGTAGCGCCCTGACCGGGATCGAGGCGTTCCGTTGAGCGGGGTCGTCCCATCCCCGCTCGGCAACCAGCCGGTGGGGGAGGCCGCCGAGGTCGCCGAGGGGGTCTACCAGCTGAAGCTGCCGGTGCCCTTCCCGCTGCGGTTCGTCTCCTCCTACCTTTTCGCCGGGCCGGGCGGCTGGACGGTGGTGGACCCGGGCTACGACTACCCGGACGCCCGGGCTGCCTGGGAGGCTGCGGCCTCTGGGCTGGGCCTAGACCTGGGGCGCGGGGTGGAGAAGATCGTGGTCACCCACCTCCACCCGGACCACATCGGGCTCGCCCGCTGGCTGCAGGAGCGCTCCGGGGCTCCGGTCTTTATGCTGGCCGGGGAGGCGGAGGCCGCCCGGGTGGTGTGGGACCCGGAGCGGGACCTGGAGGAGTTCGTCCGCTTTCTGGTGCGCAACGGGATGGACGAGGAGACGGCGCGGCCTACCGCCGGGACGACGGACCTCGGCATCCGGGTGCCCGAGGAGATCGTACCGCTCCACCCGGGGGAGAAGCTCCGGCTGGGGGAGCTTCCGGCCCGGACGATACACACACCCGGCCACTCGGACCACCACTTCGTCCTGTACGACGCGGAGCGCGGGATGCTCGTCGCCGGGGACCAGCTCCTGCTGAAGATAACCCCGAACATCGGGCTGTGGCCGTACACCGCTCCCCACCCGCTGGCCCGCTATCTCCACTCCATAAGGAGGCTGCGCGGGCTCCCGGCTGGGGTGGTGCTGCCGGGGCACGGGCCCCTTTTCCACGACCTGCCGGGGCGGGTGGACGAGCTGCTCCTGCACCACGCCCAGCGGCTCGAGGCGATGCACGCGGCCTTCGGGGGACGCCCGGCCACCCCGTACGAGATCGCCCGGAGGGTCTTCCCGACCGGCGAGCTCTCGCCGCACCAGCTCCGCTTCGCCCTCGCCGAGACCCTCGCCCACCTGGAGCACCTGGTGGACGAGGGCCGGGTGGTGCGGGTGGAGGAAGAGCCGGCGACCTACGCCCCGCTCTAGCCGTGCGGGTAGGCTCCAGGGAACACCGGCGCCTGCTGGCGGTCGCCCGGGGGGAGGAGCCGCCGGACCTCCTCGTCCGGGGAGGAACGGTGGCGAACGTGTACTCGGGCGAGCTGCTGCGGGCAGACGTGGCGGCGAGCGGGGGCTGCATAGCCTACGTCGGGCAGAGCCCGCCCCCGCCGGGTCCGGACACCCGCACGGTGGAGGCCGGGGGCAGGATCGTCGCCCCCGGCTACATCGAGGCCCACACCCACCCGTGGGTCCTGTACGACCCGGTGAGCCTGGCGGGGGTCGCAGCGGCGCTGGGGACCACCACCGTGGTGGCCGACACCCTGTTCTTCCACCTGCAGATGGGGCCCGAGCGGCTCGCCTGGCTCCTCGACGACCTGCGGGAGCTTCCCGTCAACTACCTGTGGGTGGCCCGTCTCATCTCGCAGTCCAGCTTCCCCGGGGAGCGGCGGCTCTTCTCGCCCGAGGCGGCGGGCGACCTGCTCGCCAGGGAGGACGTGGTCGGGACGGCCGAGATCACCCGCTGGCCCGCCCTCGCTTCGGGAGACGGGCATC
>JADDKG010000331.1 GCA_020253895.1 Rubrobacter sp. | reverse complement strand
TCGAGGCCGTCCCACTCCTCTGTTGCCCGCCGCACCAGGGCGGCCACCTCTTCCGGATCGGTCACGTCGGTCTTCGAGACCAGGTGCTCCCCGCCCAGCTCGGCGGCGACCTTCCGGGCGGCCTCCTCGTCCACGTCGGCCAGCACCACCCGCGCCCCCTCGGCGGCGAAGCGGTGGGCGATGGCCCGCCCGATGCCGCTCCCCGCCCCGGTGACTATCGTCCTCTTGCCCTCGAGACGCCGCACGCACCACCCCCGCTTCGGATCTCCGATCACACCCGGCAAGCAGAGAGTATAGTGAGGCTGGCTCTGGCGGCGCAAACGGGGCTGACGGAGGAGCTGCGTAGACCCGCCGGGGGCCGCTAGTAGAATGGTTCGGCGGAGGCGTGCTGTCTCGACGGAGGTGGGAGCATGAAGGGCGTGGTCTGGCACGGGCCGCGGAAGATGGCGGTGGAGGAGGTGCCGGAGCCCCAGGCCGGTCCCGGCGCGGTGGTCGTCCGTCCCGGGGCCGCCGGGATCTGCGGCTCGGAGGTGGAGGGCTACCTGGGGAGGATGGGCAACCGCAGGCCCCCCCTGATCATGGGCCACGAGTTCTCCGGGACGGTGGTCTCGGTCGGCGAGGGGGTGGACGAGGACTGGCTGGGACGCCGGGTGGCGGTGAACCCCCTGCTCTCCTGCGGGGGGTGCCGGCTGTGCCGCACCGGCCACGAGAACATCTGCCCGGAGCGGGCCCTGATCGGGATACACCGCCCCGGCGCCTTCGCGGAGTACGTGGAGGTGCCTGCGGGCGCGCTGCACGCCCTGCCGGAGGGGATGGACCTGCGCTCGGCGGCGCTTGCCGAGCCGCTGGCCAACGGGGTGCACGCGGCCGGCTTGGGCCTCGAGCGCGGCCCGGTGGAGCTCGCCGTGGTGGTGGGTGCGGGGACCATCGGCCTTATGTGTCTGCAGGCGGCGGTCCTCTCGGGTATCCCGGAGGTCTGGATGGTGGAGCCGCACGGCGGCCGCCGGGCCCGGGCCCTCGAGCTCGGGGCGGAGCGGGCCTTCGCCCCGGGCGGGGAGGCGGAGGAGTCCGTCCGGGAGGCGACCGGGGGGCTGGGCGCGGACCTGGTGCTGGACGCCGCCGGGGCGGGGGAGACCCGCAGGGCCGCGGTACGCCTGGTGCGCCCGGGCGGGACGGTGGTGCTCGTGGGCCTGCACGAGGACGAGACCGCCCTCGGCTTCCACGACGTGGTGCGGCGCCAGGTAGCCCTGCAGGGCTCCTACGCCTACACCCCGCGGGACTTCGAGCGGGCCCTGGGGTGGCTCGCCTCCGGGGAGGCCGGCATAGGGGAGCTCCCCGACCCCCTGCCGCTGGAGAGGGGCCCGGAGGCCTTTGAGGAGCTGGTCGGGGGGCCCTCCGCCTGGATCAAAGTCTTCCTCTCCGGGGAGGGGGCGTGATGGAGGAGCGCCCGCTGGAGGGCCGCACGGCGATCGTCACCGGGGCTTCGAGCGGCATAGGGCTCGCGGTGACGAACATGCTCGCCGACGGCGGGGCCCGGGTGCACGCCGTCTCCCGCCGCCCGGAGGCCATAGCCGGAGGGGTGGGGGAGAAGAGGGTCTCCTCGGGACGGGTCGTGCCCCACGCCCTCGACGTCTCCGACCGGGAGGGAGTGGAGCGGCTGGTGCGCGGCGTCGGCGAGGAGGAGGGGGTCGGCATCCTGGTGCTCGCCGCCGGGACCAACGTCCCCAACCGGAGGCTGGACCGCCTCACCCCGGAGGATTGGGACAGGATCCTCTCGGTGAACCTGAGCGGAGCCTTCTACTTTGTGAAGGCTGCCCTGCCCTACCTGCGGGCCTCCCGGGGGGACGCGGTGCTCGTCGGCAGCGTCTCCGGGATGTGGCCCGACGTCTCGGGCGCAGCCTACCAGGCCTCCAAGCTCGGGCTCGCCGGGCTGGTCCGGGCGGCCGGCTTTGAGGAGCACGTGCGCGGGGTCCGCTTCTCCAACATCATGTCCGGGATCGTGGACACGCCCCTGCTGGACAGCCGCCCGGAGCCTCCCCCGAGGGAGGTGCGCGACCGGGCGCTCAGGCCAGAGGACGTGGCCCGGGCGTGCCTGTTTTTGGTGACCCTCCCGGAGCGGGCCTACGTGCCGGAGCTGACCATCGTGCCCACCGCCATCCAGGCGCTGGGCAAGACCTCCACCGCCACCCCGCCGGTGCCCCCCGCGGAGGGCTCTTGAGGTGAGGATCACCGACGTACGCACCGCGGTCGTGGAGGCCAACTACGACTGGACCTTCGTCCGCGTCTACACCGACGAGGGCCTGACGGGGCTGGGGGAGAGCTTCCTGGCCCCGGGCCTCACCGGCATCATACGGGACCTGAAGCCCCTGCTGGTCGGCCAGGACCCGCTGGACGTGGACCGGCTGTTCTCCAGGATGCGCTGGGCGGCCTCGGGCGCGGGCTCCGTCGCGGGCGTGGTCTACAACGCCATCTCGGGCATAGAGACGGCGCTGTGGGACCTGGCGGGCAAGCACTACGGCGTGCCCGTCTACCGGCTCCTGGGCGGCAAGTACCGCGACAGGGTGCGCGTCTACGCCGACTGCCACGCCGGGGAGGCGCTGGAGGCGCTGAGCTCGGTCATGATCCCGCGCCGCCCCCGGTGGCTGCCGCCGGACGAGGGGCTGCCACCGGCGGGCCCGGGGGACCCGGTGCACGGGCGGGCCTTCGGGCTGGAGGAGCCTGGCGAGGCCTTCACGCCCGAGATGTACGCCGCCCGGGCGCGCGAGGTGGCCGCGATGGGCTTCACCGCCCTCAAGTTCGACCTCGACGTCCCCAACCCCCACACCATAGCCCCCCACTCGGGCACCCTCACCCACGCGGAGATCCGGCACATGGTCTCGCTGGTGGAGGCGGTCCGGGAGGCGGTCGGCGACGGGGTGGACCTCGCGTTCGACCTGCACTGGCGCTACAACGTCTCGGACGCGGTGCGGCTGGCCTGCGAGCTGGAGCCCTACGGGCTGATGTGGCTCGAGGACCCGGTGCCGCCGGAGAACGTGGAGGCGCTGCGCCGGGTGACCCGGAGCACCCGGACCCCCATAGCCAGCGGCGAGAACCTCTACCTGCGCCACGGCTTCAGGGAGGCGCTGGAGCGGGGCGCGCTGGACGTGGCGGCACCGGACCTGCAGAAGGCCGGCGGCCTCTTTGAGGGGCGCAAGATCGCCGACATGGCCGACGCCCACTACGTGGCGGTCGCGCCGCACTGCATCGCCAGCCCCATCGGGACCGTCGCCGCCGCCCACGTCGCCGCCGCCATCCCGAACTTCCTGGCGCTGGAGTGGCACGGGATGGGCGTCCCTTTCTGGGAGGAGATCGCCACCGGGCTCGACGGGCCGGTCATACGGGAGGGGTTTATCCGTATCCCGGAGGGGCCGGGGCTCGGGGTGGAGCTCGACGAGGAGGTCGCCCGCCGGTACGCCCGGGAGGGCGAGCCGTTCTTTTAGGGAGCGGGCGGACGATCGAAGGGAGGAGAGGATGACGACTTTCTCCGGAGAGGTGGCCTGGGTGACGGGCAGCAGCACGGGCATCGGGGCGGCGTGCGCCCTCGCGCTCGCCCGGGAGGGCTGCCGGGTCGCGGTCCACTACAACCGCAGCGGGGAGGAGGCCCGGCGGGTGGCGGAGGAGATAGAGGGCTCCGGCGGGGAGGTGCTCCTGGTCAAGGGGGACGTCTCCGACGCCCGGGATGTAGAGCGGATGGCGGGGGAGGTGGAGGCCCGCTTCGGGGGGCTGGACTTTCTGGTCAACAACGCGGGCGGGCTGCTCGAGCGGCGACCCTTTTCGGAGATGACCGAGGCCCTCTGGGACCGGGTGATGGAGGTGAACCTCAAGAGCGTGTTCCTGGTCTCCCGGGCGGCGCTCCCGCTCCTGCGCCGCAGGGGGAGGGGCAGGATAGTGAACGTCACCTCCATCGCCGCCCGGACCGGGGGAGGGCCGGGGTCCGCGGCCTACGCCTCGGCCAAGGGCGGCGTGAGCACCCTCACCCGGGCGATGGCCAAGGAGCTCGTCTCGGAGAACATCCTGGTCAACGGGGTGGCGCCGGGGGTCATATCCACCCCGTTCCACGACCGCTACACCCCGCCGGAGGTGCGCGAGAGGCTCCGCCGGGGGATCCCCATCGGGCGGGAGGGGACCCCGGAGGAGGTGGCGGGGGTGGTGGTCTTCCTGCTCTCGCCGGCCGCAGACTACCTGGTGGGCGAGATAATCGAGGTCAACGGCGGCCAGCTCATGGACTGAGCGCCTCCAGCCGCTCCCACAGCTCTTCGGGGATGGGATGCCGGGCGAGCTCTACGGTCTGCCGGACCCGCTCGGGGCGGCTGATCCCGACTATCGTGGAGGCTATGCGCGGTTCCCTGAGGGAGAACTGCAGCGCGGCGGCCGCCAGCGGGACGCCGGACTCCCGGCAGGCCCGCTCGGCGGCCCGCACCCGCTCCACGAGCTTCTCCGGCGCCTCCCGGTACTCGTAGCGGGCGTAGGCGTCGGGTCCCTTGGCCAGGATGCCGCTCCCGTAGGGAGCGGCGTTTAGCACCGCCACCCCCCGCTCCTGGGCCGCCTCCAGCAGAGGACCGGCGCTGCGCTCCACCAGCGTGTAGCGGTTGTGGGTGATGGCGGCCTCGAAGGCCCCGCTCTCCACAAACCGGACCATGAGGTCCACCGGGCCTCCGGCTATCCCCAGGTGCTCTATGACGCCCTCGTCCTTCATCTCCTGCAGCGCCTCCACCGGCCCGCCGGGGGCCATCATGTACTCGAAGGGCTCGCGGCCCGGCTCGTTTAGGTACTCCGGGTCGTGCAGGTAGACGAGCTGGAGCCTCTCCAGCCCTAGCAGGCGGAGGCTGCGCTCCACCGAGCGGCGCATCTGGTCGGCGGAGAAGTCCCCGGTGGTGGGATCCCGGTCGGCCTTGGTGGCGAGCACGTACCCCTCGGGGAGCCCGCCGAGCTCCCTCAGCACCCGGCCTATGCGGCGCTCGCTCTCCCCGTCTCCGTAGGAGGCGGCGGTGTCGAGGAAGTTGATGGGGCTCCGGAAGACCTCCAGCAGGGTCTCTCTGGCCCGCTCCTCGGAGACGGAGTACCCGAAGGTCTCGGGCATGTCCCCCAGCGGCGCGCAGCCCACGCAGACCGGGGAGACCAGGAGGCCGGTACGGCCGAGCGGCCTCCGGGAGGCCGGGTCGAAGCCGCCCATCATCCCCCTCCCTCCGCCGCCCGCCGGGCCGCCTCACCGGTCAGGGCGAGCGCCTCCTCCACGGAGCGCCGCCCCAGCAGCGCCTCCCGGATGCCCCGCCAGATGGCCTCCTCCACCGCCGGGTACCGTTCGTGCTTGGGCGGGATGAGTGCCGCCTTCCGGGCCTCGTCCAGCAGCTCCCACCGCCGGGCGGCGAGCGAGCCCGGCGGGGCCTCCGCCCGCGCCTCCGCGAGGGCGTCCTCCCGCGCCGGCAGGGTCCCGAAGCGGGCCTCGTGGGCCTGCGACTCCCGGGAGACGAGGAAGCGCAGCAGCTCCACCGCCGCCTCCCTGTCCCGCACGGTGCGGGGGATGGCGAAGGAGTGGCAGCCGGCGTAGACGTACCTCCCGGCCGGGCCTTCCGGGTAGAGGGCGAGCCCGTAGCGGCCCCTGACGCGGCTTTCCTCTCCCTCGTAGAGGTGGAAGCCGCCGGGCCAGTCGGTGCTCATGGCGGCCCTCCCCTCCCGGAAGCAGGCGGCCACCTCGTCGTAGTGCCAGTCCGGGGTCTCCTCCGGGGCGGCCCGCCTGTACAGCCCGACGAGGAGCCCCAGCGCCCGGCGTGCGGCCTCGTCCCGGATGCGCGGCACGGGCGGGCCCTCCTCCCCGAACATCCTGCCCCCGTACATGGCGTGCAGCTCGAAGAAGTGGCCGAAGAGCCCGCTCTCCTTGCCGGGAAAGACGAAGCCGTAGAGCCCTTCTCCGGACCTGAGCCTCGCCGCTTCCTCCAGCAGCTCCTCCCACGTGGCCGGCGGCCGGTCCAAAAGGTCCGTCCGGTAGTGCAGGAGCTTGACGTCGAGGTTGCGGGGGAGGCTGTAGAGGGCGCCGTCTATCCGGGCGAGCTCCAGGGTCTGTCCCATGAACGGCGCGAGCTCCTTCCGGCCGAGATCCCCATCCAGCGGGGTGAGCCACCGCCGCTGGCCGGGGGCATACTTGGTGTGGGTGGAGATGAGGTCGTAGGACGCCTCCCCGGAGCCGAACTCCCGCTCTATGCGGGCGTTGAGGTCCGGGTGGTCGCGGGAGAACACCCGCTCCACCGGCACCCCCGCACGCTCCTCGAACTCCCCGATCCTCGCGTAGAGCGGGTCGTACATCGGCCCGCCCACCAGCAATACCCGCAGCCCGCCGGACATGCCCCTCCCCTGCCTCGGAGATACCGCCTCAAGAAAACCCTATACCGGGAGGCCGTTTGCCGTCAATGGCATGATCTATGTGGCCTAAAAGAGCACACAACTGCCATAGAGCCCGGTTTTAGGAGGATTGATCCTACAATCTGGTGCTATAGGGTGGGTGCATGGCGGGTGATAGGCGGTCTCTAACCGAGGAGGCCATCGGGCGGTTGAAGGGGATGATCCTCTCTGGATAGCTTGAACCAGGCGAGCGGCTTCCGGTGGGGAGGGAGCTCGCGGCCCGGCTGGGGATATCCCGCGGCTCGCTGCGGGAGGCGGTCCGGGCGCTGGTGGGGGTGCTGAGAACCCGCCGGGGAGACGGCACCTACGTGACGAGCCTGGAGCCGGGGCTGCTGCTGGAGGCGACCGGGATGGTGGCAGACCTCCTGCAGAAGAGCAACCCTGTGTGGCCGCTGGAGGTGCGGCGGATGCTCGAGCCGGGGGCCACCGCCCTGGCCGCCGCCCGGATGTCGCCGGAAGAGCTCTCCGGGCTGCGCGGCTGCCTCGAGCGCTTAGAGCGTGCCGCCGACGCCGGGGAGCTCGTCGCCGCCGACGAGTTCCACGCCCGCATCGCCGACGCCGCCGGCAACCCGGTGCTCTCCTCCCTCCTGCGCAGCCTCGCCGGGCGCACCCTCCGGGCCCGGATCTGGCGCGGCATCTCCGACCGGGGAACCCTGGAGCGTACCCGAGCAGGCCACCGCGCCATCTTCCAGGCCCTCGAACGCCGGGACCCCGAGCTCACCCGGGCCGCCTCCCACATAGCCGAGGTCGAGGACTGGTTCCGCAACGCCTCTCCGGGCCCCGGGGAGCCTCCCTCCTGATGCGGCATCCGCCACCCGGGCGCACGCCTCCCCTTGACCGGGGAACCACAGGGTGTTACATTGCCGGATTAACTTAGGAAATCGATTTCTCCTAGGAGGATATTCCTGGAGGGGACCGGGGAGACGAGAGGTGAGGAGGATGACGGAGAGGGTGGAGCCCATCGTCCGGCTGCGGGGGGTTTCCAAGGAGTTTCCTGGGGTTGTGGCGGTGGACGGTGTGGATCTGGACATTCTCCCGGGGGAGGTACACGTAGTTGCGGGGGAGAACGGGGCTGGCAAGAGCACCCTGATGAAGCTTCTCTCGCAGGTGGAGCGGCCGACGGCTGGTGAGATCTACATCTCCGGCGAGCGGGTGGAGTTCCACGGGCCGGGGCACGCCCAGCGGCTTGGGGTGGCGATGGTCTATCAGGAGTTTGCCCTGGCCCCGCACCTTTCGGTGGCGGAGAACCTTTTTCTGGGGCGGGAGCCCGGGAGGGCGGGCTTCGTCAACCGGCGGGCGGAGAGGGAGGAGGCGCGGGAGCTGCTCGGGCGGGTGGGGCTGGAGATAGACCCGGACCGGCTCGTCTCCACGCTCACGGTGGCCGAGCAGCAGCGGGTGGAGATCGCCAAGGCCCTGGCCATCGACGCGAAGGTCGTGATCATGGACGAGCCCACCGCCACGCTCGCCGAGAAGGAGATAGAGGAGCTCTTCGGGGTCATAAGGGATCTCACGGCGCACGGGCGGGCCGTGCTCTACATCTCGCACCGGCTGGACGAGATCTTCCGGATCGCCGACCGGGTCACCGTCATGCGCGACGGGAAGGTGGTGGCCACCCTCCCTGTGGAGGAGCTGGACGAGGCCGGGCTCGTGCGGCTCATGGTCGGGCGGGAGATCGGCAATCTCTACCCCAAGCCCGAGGTGGAGATAGGGGACGTCCTGCTGCGGGTGCGCGGGCTCAGCCGCGGCGAGAAGCTCAAAGGTTGCTCCTTCGAGGTGCGCTCGGGGGAGATCCTCGGCTTCGCCGGTCTCGTGGGGGCCGGGCGGACCGAGCTGGCCCGGGCCGTCTTCGGGGCCGATCCCGTGGACGAGGGGGAGATCGAGCTCGAGGGCAGGCGGCTGCGCATCCGCAAGCCGCAGGATGCCATAGAGGCCGGCATCGGCTACCTCACCGAGGACCGCAAGGGGGAGGGGCTCGCGCTCCAGCTCGGGGTGGACCAGAACATAACGCTCGCCAGCCTGCCGACCTGGCTCGGGTTTATCGGCCTCGGGAGGGAGCGGAGCATCGCCGAGCGGCGCAGGGAGCAGCTCAACATCCGCACCCCCTCCGTCCGTCGCAAGGTGCAGGTGCTCTCCGGCGGCAACCAGCAGAAAGTGGTCGTCGCCCGGTGGCTCGAGACCCGGGCGAAGGTCCTGTTCTTCGACGAGCCCGCCCGCGGCATAGACGTCGGGGCCAAGGCCGAGATGTTCTCCCTCATCGGGGAGCTGGCCAGGGAGGGGAGGGGGATAGTGCTCATCTCCTCCTACCTGCCCGAGCTCATAAACATGTGCGACCGCATCCTGGTGATGCGTGACGGAAGCGTGGCGGGCGTCCTGGAGCGCGAGGAGTTCTCCGAGGAGAGGATCATAGCCCTTGCAACCGGAGTAAAGGAGCCCGTATGAGCCAGACCACGGCCACCGGAGAGAGGAGAAGGACGCTCGGCGCCACCCTGAGGGAGCACCTCTCGGATATAGTCTCCCAGCTCGCGGCGGCCGGGGCCCTCATCGTCGTCTTCGTCTTCCTC
>JADDKG010000330.1 GCA_020253895.1 Rubrobacter sp. | reverse complement strand
GTTCATAATGTCCGCCTCCCAGCACAGCTTCCTCTCCTCCAGCGCGGTCAGGGAGATAGCGGCGCTTGGGGGTGATGTGCGCGGGCTGGTCCCGGACGGGATACTCGAGACCGTCCGGCAGATATACTCCCGCTCGGACGGTAAGATATAGAGACGATACGGCGATGAAGGACAGGTTGGGATGGACGTACTGGTGCTGATAGACAGGCTGGAGGAGCTGGTGGAGGAGGCCAGGAGCTTCCCCGGCTTCGGCAACACGGCTATGATCGACCGGGACGCCGCCTTCGACATCATAGACCAGATGCGCCAGACGATCCCCGAGGAGCTCAAGCAGGCGCGCTGGATCGTCAAGGAGCGTCAGGCGATGCTCGACGAGGCGCGCAGCGAGAGCGACCGCATCATCCGGATGGCCCAGGAGGAGGCCGAGAGGATCACCTCCGAGGAGGAGATCCTGAAGCGGGCCGAGAAGCGCAGCGCCGAGATCATGGAGGAGGCCCGCCGCCGGGAGCGGGAGATCCGGCTCGGTGCCGAGGACTACGCCGACGAGGTCCTGGCCAACCTGGAGGAGAACCTGGCCCGGCTGCTGGAGGTCGTGCAGCGGGGGCGCTCGAAGCTGCAGGGCGTCCAGGAAGAGCAGTGAGATAAAATAAGGGCCATGAACGAGTTGATCTTTCTGAGGCGTCCCGGCGCCGAGGTCGGCGAGCAGCGCGAGTACCGGGCAACCTTCGAGGTGGAGCCCTTCGACCTGCACGGCCGGCACCACGAGGTGACGGACGCCGAGGCAGAGATAACGGTCACCCGGCTCTCGGACGGGGTGCACCTGGACCTTGAGGTGCATGCCACGGTGCACACCACCTGCGACCGGACCCTGCAGCCGGTCGAGCTTCCCCTGCGCTTCGGGGACTCGGAGTTCGTCTCCCGCCCGAACGACGAAGAGCTCGCCGTGCAGGACTGGATGCTGGACGTGCCCGGCTACGCCCGGCGGGCGCTGCCCACCGAGATCCCGATGCAGGTTTTCGCGCCCGGCACCAAGCCGGTGCGCCCCGCGGGTGAGGAGGAAGAGGTGGATCCCCGCTGGAGCGGGCTCCGGGGCCTCTTCGGGCCGGACCGGTAGGCATTGTTCACGGTTTATCCACTTTTAGCAGTACAAAGGAGGTAGCTTCACATGGCCGTTCCCAAGAAGAAGACCTCTCGGGCCCGCAGGGACCGCCGCCGCTCCCACCACGCGCTGAAGATGCCGGGGATGGTGGCCTGTCCCAACTGCGGGGAGATGCGCCTGCCCCACCGGGTGTGTCCCGAGTGCGGCTACTACAAGGGGCGCACGGTGGTTGCGGTGGAGGCCGTAGAGTAGCCGTTTCCGGCGGGACTGACCGGTTCCTCCTGCGGTGCGCGTCGCGGTAGACGCCCTCGGCGGCGACAACGCGCCGCAGGAGATCGTCGCCGGCACGCTGGCGGCGGCCCGCGGGCTTCCGGAGGCGGAGTTTCTGCTCGTCGGGGAGCCGGGCGCCGTGGAGCCGCTTCTCGGGGGAGCTCCCGCAAACGTCTCCCTGCACGGGTCCGGCGGCGCCGTCGGGATGGACGAGGAGCCCGCGGCGGCCCTCAGATCCCGCCCCGATGCCAGCGTGGCCGTGGCCGCCCGCCTGATCCGGTCCGGGGAGGCCGACGCCCTGTTCTCCGCCGGCAACACCGGGGCGACGGTCGCCGCGGCGCTCCTGTACGTGGGCCGGATCGAGGGCTGCCGGAGGCCGGCGATCGCCACCGTGCTCCCCTTCTCGCACCCCACCTTGCTTCTGGACGTGGGGGCAACGGTCTCCTGCCGGGCGCAGGACCTGCTGAATTTCGCTATCCTTGGCAGCGTGTTCGCGAAGCGCTACCTGAAGACGGAGGGTCCCCCCCGGGTGGGACTGCTGAACGTGGGTGAGGAGCCTAGCAAGGGGCATGATCTGGCGCGGGAGGCCCACCGGCTCCTCGCCGCGAGCCGGCGTCTGGTCTTCGTCGGTAACGTGGAGGGGCGGGACCTGGGCTCGGGTAAGGCGGACGTGGTGGTCACCGACGGCTTTACCGGCAACGCGGTGCTCAAGACCGCCGAGGGTGTGGCCCGCGAGTGCCTGCGTCTGGTGAGGGCCGCGCTCTACGGGAGCCTCGCCGGCCGGGTCGCGGCGCTGGCCGCCCGGTCCCGGCTGCTCGCGGTGAGGGACCGGGTGGACCCCGAGAACTACGGGGGCTCTTTCCTGCTCGGCGTGAGGGGGGCGGTGATCATCGGTCACGGCAACTCCACCGCCCGGGGGGTCCGGAACGCCCTCGCCGGGATCGTGCGCACCGGCGGTGGGCTGGTCGGGGAGCTCGAGGAGGCCATCTCCAAAGAGGGTGCCGCCCGTGGGGAGGGTGCTTGAACCGGGCCTTCGGCAAGATGCTCGGGGTCGGCCGGGCGCTCGGGAGCCGGGTGGTGACGAACCGGGATCTCGAGGCAGTGCTCGACACCAGCGACGAGTGGATCTCCACCCGCACCGGCATAAGGGAGCGCCGCTTCGTCGCCGAGGGCGAGAGCTGCGTTACCCTGGCCGTGGAGGCCTCGCGGCGGGCGCTGGAGCACGCGGGGGTGCCGGGTGCCTCGGTGGATTTGGTGATCTGCGCGACCTCAACCAACCCCGAGTCCATGCCCTCGGTGGCGTGCCTTGTTGGGGAAGCCGTAGGGGCCGAGGGCGTGGGGGCGATGGACCTCTCCGCCGCCTGCGCCGGCTTCGCCTACGCCGCCTCGGTGGCGGGGGCCATGCTGGCCTCCGGGCTCGCCAGCCGGGTTCTGCTGGTGGGGGCCGACGAGATGACCTCCATCGTGGACGTCCGGGACCGCTCCACCGGCATCCTGTTCGGCGACGGGGCTGGGGCTGTCGTCCTGGACCGCGGCGACGGGAGCTCCGGGTTCGTGGACCACATCCTTGGCGCCGACGGCCGCATGGCCCCGCTCGGCAGGGCCGGACACCCCGGCGACGGCAAGAGGCCGCTCTACCAGAACGGGCGCGAGATCTTCCGCTTCGCCGTCCGGATGTTCCCCGAGATGGTCGAGAAGATAATGGCCCGCAACGGCATCTCGCTG
>JADDKG010000033.1 GCA_020253895.1 Rubrobacter sp. | reverse complement strand
GGGTATGGAAAGGGTTATCGCGGGGATCCCGCCGTGCAGCCTCTGCACCCCTCCTGCGTCGGTCCCGCCGCGGGGCAGGATCTCCATCTGGTGCGGTATCCCCTCGCGCTCGGCGATGGAGCGGAAGTGCTCGACCAGCTTCGGGTGGCAGATCAGGGAGGAGTCCATGATCTTGATGGCCGCCCCCTTGCCGAGCTCGGTGATCCTCTGGTCCTCCTGCCCGCCGGGGACGTCCAGCGCCAGCGTTATGTCCAGCGCGACCACCACCGTCGGCTGGAGCCCCCAGCCGCTGGCCATCGCCCCCCGCAGGCCGACCTCCTCCTGCGAGGTGGCCACGGCGTGGATGGTGGCTTCGTGTCCGCCCATGGCCCGCAGGGCCTCGTACATCACGAAGAGCCCTATCCGGTCGTCCATGGCCTTGCCCATGTAGCAGCCGCCGACCCGCTCCAGCGTGCGGTCCATCGTGGCGTAGTCCCCCACCTTCACCCTGGACCTCACCTCTTCGGCGTCCATCCCGAGGTCCACGAAGAACTCCTCGGCCCTGGGCAGCCTCTTCCTCTCCTCCTCCCCGGCCACGTGCGGCGGCTTGCGGGCGGGCTGGAGTGCCCCGCGCAGCGTCTCGCCGCCGGAGGTGACGATGGCCACCCGCTGGGAGACCATGTTCGCCGGGTCGTGCCCGCCCAGGGTCTGCAGGCGGACAAAGCCCCGGTCGTCGATGTGCCGGACGAGAAAGCCGATCTCGTCCATGTGCGCGGCGACCATGACCCGCACGTCCTCCCGGCCCCTCCGGGTCCCTATGACGCTTCCCATGGGATCGGTCCTTACCTCGTCGGCGAGGGAGCCGAGCACCTCCCGGGCTATCTCGCGCTGCCTCTCCTCCCGCCCGGACACCGCGGGCGTCTCGATCAGGCGCTTCAGCAACGGCTCGTTCAGCGGCATCCCTTCTCTCCCCTTCTTCTCGGGCGGTTTTCCGGCCGTCCGGGAGCCTAGCAGCCGCCGCCCGTCCCGTCAAAGCTCCGGTTTATGCCGCCTGGCGGTCTGCTACACTGGCTTTCCGGCGATGAGGAAGAAGAGGGAGGAGGTGTCGTGGCCGCCAGGGTGGGCGTGATCATGGGCAGCGCGTCGGACTGGGAGACGATGAGGCACGCCTGCGAGGTGCTGGACGAGCTCGGCATCCCCTATGAGAAGCGCGTGGTCTCGGCCCACCGGACGCCGGACCTCATGTTCGAGTACGCTGCCGGCGCCGCCCGGCGGGGGCTCGAGGTGATCATCGCCGGGGCCGGGGGGGCGGCGCACCTTCCCGGCATGGTCGCCTCCAAGACGGTGCTGCCGGTGATCGGGGTGCCGGTCAGGTCTTCGAGCCTGAACGGGCTGGACTCGCTGCTCTCCATCGTCCAGATGCCGGGCGGGGTCCCGGTGGCCACCGTGGCCATCGGCCGGGCGGGGGCGACCAACGCCGGCCTGCTGGCAGCCCAGATCCTCGCCGTCCGCGACCCGGAGATCCGGCGCAGCCTCGAGGAGCGCCGGGAGCGGGTGCGCCGGGAGGTGCTGGAGGGTGGTGATCTCGCGTGAGCCGCACCATCCTCCCCGGGAGCACGGTAGGCGTGCTGGGCGGGGGCCAGCTCGGGCGCATGCTGGCGCTGGCCGGGGGGCATATGGGCTACCGGTTTCTGGTGCTCGACCCGGCCCCCGACGCCCCGGCCGGGCAGGTCTCGGGCGGCCAGATCGTGGCCCCCTACGACGACCGTGAGGCAGCGGCCAAGCTGGCCGCGGCCTCGGACGTGATCACCTACGAGTTCGAGAACGTGGACGCCGGCGTGGCGCGGATGCTGGAGCAGGAGGCTTACGTCCCGCAGGGGAGCGCTCTGCTCCACACCACCCAGCACCGGCTGCGCGAGAAGCGGGCGGTGGAGGAGGCAGGGGCCCCGGTCGCCCCCTACGAGCCGGTGCGCAGCGAGGAGGACCTCCGGAAAGCTCTCGGGTGGCTCGGCACCCCCTGCGTGCTCAAGACCGCAACGGGCGGCTACGACGGCAAGGGCCAGCGCGTCATCCGCTCGGAGGCGGAGGCCCCGGAGGCCTTCTCCGAGCTCTCCGGGACCGAGCTGGTGCTTGAGCGGTTCATCCGCTTCCAGAAAGAGCTCTCGGTCATCGCGGCCCGCACCCCGCAGGGGGAGGTGGAGACCTTCCCCCCCGCCGAGAACGTCCACGCGGACAATATCCTCCACCTCTCCATCGTCCCCGCCCGCATCCCGGAGGGGGTGCAGGAGCAGGCCCGCCGGATGGCGGTGCGCATCGCCGAGGCGCTGGGCGTGGTGGGCCTCGTCGCGGTGGAGATGTTCTGGGCCGGCGGGGAAGAGCTCTACGTCAACGAGCTCGCCCCCCGGCCCCACAACTCCGGCCACTACACCATAGAGGCCTGCCTCACCTCGCAGTTCGAGCAGCACCTCAGGGCCGTATGCAACCTGCCGCTCGCCCCGACCACCCTACTCACCCCGGCGGTCATGGTCAACATACTTGGCGAGCACCTGGAGCCTGTGATCCGGCTTCTCTCCGAGGGGAAGATGGCCCCCGCCGGCGGCGTAGTGCCGAAGGTCCACATCTACGGCAAGGCCAGCGCGAGGCCCAAGCGCAAGATGGGCCACATAACCCTCCTCGCCTCCGACACCGGCGCCGCCCTCCGGTGGATCGAGAGGACCGGCATCTGGGAAGCCCAAGAGGTCGCTTGATGCCCTCCCGCGGGTGCGGCTAACCTGTAGCGGGCCGCTTGCGGCCCTCTACCGTGCGGGCTCTTCGAGAGGAGGGGAGATTTCCTGACATGCGCGTGTACGAGCTGCGGAACCAGGGGCTTGAGAACCTCACCCTCACCGAGCGTCCGGAGCCGCGTCCGGGGCCGGGCCAGATCCTCGTCAGGATAAGGGCCGCCAGCCTCAACTACCGCGACCTGCTCATCGCCCGGGGACGGTACGGGAGGGGAGGGGTGACGCTGCCGCTGGTGCCGCTCTCCGACGGTGCGGGGGAGGTTGTCGAGGTGGGACCCGGTGTGAGCCGGCTGAAGCCCGGGGACCGGGTCGCCGGTGCCTTCTTCCAGAGGTGGGTGGACGGTCCGCTGGACGAGGAGAAGGCCGCGTCCGCGCTCGGCGGCGCAGTGGACGGCGTGCTCGCCGAGCAGGTGGTGTTTGAGGAGACGGGCGCGGTAAAGGTGCCGGGCTTCCTGTCCTTCGAGGAGGCGGCGACGCTCCCCTGCGCCGGGGTCACGGCGTGGGTCTGCCTCAGGGTGCTCGGCGACATCAAGCCGGGCGAGACCGTGCTCGCCATGGGCACAGGCGGCGTGAGCATCTTCGCGCTACAGTTCGCCAAGATATTCGGCGCCAGGGTCATCCTGACCTCCAGCAGCGACGAGAAGCTGGCCCGCGGGAAAGAGCTCGGTGCGGACGAGGTGATCAACTACAAAAAGACCCCCGACTGGGACCTCCGCGCCCGCGAGCTCACCGGTGGGCGGGGCGTCGACCACATCCTGGAGGTGGGCGGGGCTGGGACCCTCCCGAGATCCCCCCGCGCCGCCCGCGATGGGGGGCATATTACGCTGGTCGGGCTGCTCAGCGGCGAGCGGGGGGATCTGGAGGAGGCCTCAAAGAACGACCGCAACATCCGGGTCGACTCCGTGTACGTGGGCAGCCTGCGCCACTTCGAGGAGATGCTCGACGACATAGAGCGGGCCCGCATGCACCCGATCGTCGACCGAGTGTTCCCCTTCGAGGAGGCCAGGCAGGCGTACGAGTACCTGCAGCGTGGCGATCACTTCGGCAAGGTGGTGATCCGGGTGTAACCCGGCACTGCCCTCTGGCACCGGACCTGTGCCTTAGTTCCCGGGCTCTCTACCTTGGGTAGAGAGCCCTTTCAGACTGGGTCTCGGGCTTATAGGTAGGCTCAAAACCCCAGCCCCTCACGCTCCTTCTTCGAGTACAGCGCGTCGTTTCAATCCCTTATAGGTAGGCTCAAAACACGCTATCTTCGCCTGCGCGTAGGTCGGGGCCACCCACGTTTCAATCCCTTATAGGTAGGCTCAAAACGGCGGCGGAGAGGACGCGCCGTCTTCTCCGCCTCGGCTAGTTTCAATCCCTTATAGGTAGGCTCAAAACTAGAGAACTTGGCGTATCACTACAGCGCTAAGGTAAGCGTGTTTCAATCCCTTATAGGTAGGCTCAAAACGCG
>JADDKG010000329.1 GCA_020253895.1 Rubrobacter sp. | reverse complement strand
GCTCTTCCGATCTCGTCGGGGACGTGCCGCGGCGAGCAGTACTCCCTTATGCGCCGCTTTATCTCGGCCTTTAGCTCCTCGGTGAGCTCCTCTCCCTCCCCGAGCACCACGAAGAGCGGCATGTAGGCGCTCCCGTCGGGCCGCTGGACGTCGACCACGAGCGAGTCGACGACCTGGGGGACGCCCTCGACGGCGGAGTAGATCTCTGCGGTGCCCATCCTTATGCCGCCGCGGTTTATGGTGGAGTCGCTCCTGCCGTAGATGACGCACCCCCCGTGGGGCTTTATCTTGATCCAGTCCCCATGCCGCCACACCCCGGGGTAGACGCTGAAGTAGCTCTCCCTGAGCCTCTCCCCCCCGGGGTCGTTCCAGAAGTAGAGCGGCATGGAGGGCATGGGTTCGGTGATGACGAGCTCTCCCACGTCATCTATGACGGGGTTCCCATCCTCGTCGAAGGCCTCGACCTTGGCCCCGAGAGAGCGGGCCTGCAGCTCCCCGCAGCGCACCGGCAGGAGCGGCACCCCGCCGACGAAGGCGGTGCACAGGTCGGTGCCGCCGCTGGTGGAGAAGAGCCAGTGGTCACGCTTTACGTGCTCGTAGGCCCACACGAAGCCCTCCGGGGAGAGCGGCGAACCGGTGGAGCCGATGGCCTTGAGACCGGAGAGATCGAAGTCGCGCCCCGGCTCTATCCCGGCCTTCATGCAGGCGGTGATGTAGGCGGCGCTGGTGCCGAAGACGTTCATCCCGGTCTCCTCGGCGAAGCGCCAGAGGGTGTTCATGTCCGGGTGGCCGGGGTTGCCGTCGTAGAGGAGCGCCGTGGCCCCGCCGAGCAGGCTAGCCACCACTATGTTCCACATCATCCAGCCGGTGGTGGTGAACCAGAAGAAGCGGTCGCCGGGCTCTACGTCCATGTGCAGCAGCATGACCTTGAGGTGCTCGACGAGGATGCCGCCGTGGCCCTGCACGATGGCCTTGGGGAGCCCGGTGGTCCCGGAGGAGTAGAGCACCCACAGCGGGTGGTCGAAGGGGACCTGCTCGAAGGAGAGGGAGGCCCCCGCGTGCGGGCCGACGAACTCCTCCCAGAGCACGGCGTCCCGCAAGTTTCCGGTATCCGGCGCGGAGCTCAGGTAGGGCAGGATGACGGTCTTCCGGAGGCTGGGGATCTCCCGCTGCACCCGGGCCACGACCCCCATCCGGTCGTAGTCCCTGCCGCCGTAGCGGTAGCCGTCGGCGGCGAGCATGACCTTGGGCTCTATCTGTTTGAAGCGGTCTATGACGCTGCCCACCCCGAAGTCCGGCGAGCAGGAGGACCAGATGGCTCCTATGGAGGCGGTCGCAAGGAGACCCACCACCGCCTCCGGGATGTTGGGCAGGTAGGCCACGACCCTGTCCCCGCGCCCGACCCCGGCCTCCCGGAGCGCGGCGGCGAGCGCCGCGGTCCTCTCCTCCAGCTCCTCCCAGCCCGTCTCGGAGAGCGGCCGCAGCTCCGAGCGGGAGAGGAGGGCGCTCTGGCCGGGACGGGCCCGGGCGAAGATGTGCTCGGCGTAGTTGAGGTGCGCGCCCGGGAACCACTCGGCGCCGGGCATCCCGCGCCTGCCGAGCACCCGCTCGTAGGGCCTTGAAGCCTTCACGCCGCAGAACTCCCACACGGAGGCCCAGAAGGCCTCCAGATCGGTCACGGACCACTCCCACAGCTCGTGGTAGCCGGTGAAGGAGAGCCCCTTCTCTTCTTCCAGCCACCGCATGTAGCGGGCCATGATACAGCTGCTCTTGAACTCCTCGGACGGCTCCCAGAGCAGGGTGCCTTCGGTCGCCTTGATCATGGTTGCGCCCTCTCCTCCTCCTAGTGGGCGGTTGCCCCGCCGTCTATTGTAAGCGAAGCGCCGTTGATGAACGAGGCCGCCGGGGAGCAGAGATAGGCCACGAGCTCGGCAACCTCCTCGGGTTCTATAAGGCGCTTGATGGCGGGCTCGGTCAGCATGATCTTCTCTACTACCTCGCTCTCGGGTATGCCGTGTGCACGGGCCTGGTCGGAGATCTGGTTCTCCACCAGCGGCGTGCGCACGTAGGCCGGGCAGATGCAGTTGGAGGTCACCCCTTTGGGCCCGCCCTCGAGCGCAACGACCTTGGAGAGCCCCTCAAGCCCGTGCTTGGCCGCGATGTAGGCGGACTTGTAGGGGGAGGCTATGAGCCCGTGGATGGAGGAGATGTTGACGATCCTGCCCCACCCCCGCTCGTACATCCGGGGCAGCGCCTTCCGGACGATCCTGAAGGGCGCCTCGAGCATGACCCGGAGCATGAGCGAGAACTTCTCGGGCGGGAACTCCTCCACGGGCGCAACGTGCTGCAGCCCGGCGTTGTTGACCACGACGTCGGCCTCCACCTCCAGGGCGTCGAGGACGGCGTAGTCGGAGAGGTCGGCCTCTACGGCCTCCCCCCCGATGCCCCCGGCGACCGCCCGGGCGGCCTCCCCGTCGAGGTCCACAACCACGACCGAGGCTCCGGCCCGGGCAAGGCGCTCGGCGCAGGCCCTCCCTATACCGCTCGCCGCCCCGGTGACGAAGGCCCGCCGCCCGCTGAGGTCGAGATCCACCACCCCGCCGGAGAGCGCAGGCATCTGCCTCACCTCGCACGACCTCCTCTCATCCTCTGCCGCTTCCTCGTCCGGCGGCGGGGGCCTTTTAGATGCGGCCCCCGCCCCCTCATCTCTTACGTTACCCTACTGTACCCGGGGCTGGGCGCCGGAGATGAGCCGCTGCTCCTCGGCCTGGGTTGCGGCGATGTCCTCCCGGAAGGTCTCCGTCGCGAGGATCACGGAGATGAGGGTGATGAGGGCCATCGCCGCGGTGTAGAGCGCAACCGCCCAGTAGCCGAACCCGGCGAGCAGCGCCGTCGCTATAAACGGGGAGAGCCCCCCGGCGATCACGGAGGCCAGCTGGTAGCCGAGCGAGGCACCGGAGTAGCGAACCCGGGTGCCGAAGAGCTCGGCGAAGAAGGAGGCCTGCGGCCCGTACATCGCGTCGTGCCCCAGGTTGACCCCGAGGATGATGGCGAGCCAGATGAGGGGCTCTATCCCGGTGTTCAGGAGCCAGAAGAAGGGAAAGGCGAACACCAGGGAGAAGGCTGCCCCGAACATGTACACCGGACGCCGGCCGATGCGGTCGGAGAGCGCCCCGAAGAAGGGAATGGTCAAGAGCCCGATGGCCGCGGCGATGATAACCCCGATCTGACCGACGCTCTGGTCAAGCCCGAGCTGCCCGGTAACGTAGCTGAGCACGAAGACGGTCAGGACGTAGAAGGTGCCGTTCTCGGCGATGCGCATGCCCATGGCGAGCAGAACGTTCTTGGGGTAGGTCCGGATTACGTCGAGGATGGGCATCCGGGCCTCGGTGCGGGTCTCCTTAACCTGCTGGAAGGCCGGGGTCTCGAGCAGCTTCAGGCGGATAAAGAGCCCGACCGCAACCAGCACGATGGAGAGTAGGAAGGGCACCCGCCAGGCCCAGTCGGCGGGGATGAGGGAGGTGGCCCCGAGAAAGACCAGGTTGCCCCCGAGGAGCCCCGCAGGCACCCCCATCTGCGGCCAGGAGCCGTAGAAGCCCCTCCTTCCCTGCGGCGAGTGCTCGACGGCCATAAGGACCGCCCCACCCCACTCGCCGCCGATGCCTATGCCCTGCAGGAAACGGAGTATGACGAGCAGGATGGGCGCG